>JBKPDW010000133.1:0-4801 GCA_046728115.1 Acidobacteriota bacterium
GAACTGAATATCGCCGCCGGCCTCGGTTTGGTGTATCGCACCTATCCGAACAAACGCGCGCAGCTGGGCGTCGTGAAGATCCTCACGAGCGTCGCCACGTGCACGGCGCCCTCGGTCCTCTTTCGCCACGAGCTTGGCCACACGCTCGGCATCTTCGGCCACCCGCCGGGCGGCCTCATGAGCGCACCAATGGTGGGCTCCACCGCCAGCCAGCGCGAGATCAACATGCTCGTGCAGCTTTACCGGCTTCCGCACGGCGCCCAAATCGCCTCCGACGGAACGTGGCGAGTCGTTCATTGACGCCCTCCCAGCCCTGCGATTGCCAATCCCGGTCGTGGCTACAAATGACATCATCGCGCCGGTCCGAGCGAATCAGTGCGCCTCGCAAACGCGGACCTTGCGCCCGGAGCATGATTCAGTACGCGTGATTCGATAGCGCGGATCACGAGGCGAGATTGGCCGTTAGGCTCGACCCTGCACACGCAATACACAAACGGCTGGACAACGCGCGCCGGTTTGACGTGACCTCCATGGGTGCTTTCGAGCAACGGCGCCGCACCACGGCTCCCCGCTGCTATTCACGAGCTGAAGATTTGTCGGTTGATCGTCCTGTCGAGACGATGACATCATCGCGCGAGAAGCCGAATCAGCCGGGCGCCCCGCCGCGGCGTCTTCAGCCCCTTCGCAGCGGCGAACCGTTGCGCACTACCGGCGGCGGCCAGGAAGCGGATCGCTCACTTGCTCAGCTCTCCGAGGGCCGTCAGAATGTTCATGCCTATCAGGAGATGTTTCTCGCGATTGCCTTGCGATGCTCAGGGACGAGTTCGGCATGTCCCGATACTCCTCAATCCGAAACCCAAGGCGCCTGAAAGGACATCGCTCGGACGACTCCCGCGGTGAAGCCGTGAACGACGACCTCGTGCGCGCGATCGGTGACAAGAGGCTCGTCGAGTTCGTCTACAAAGGCGGACGCAGTCGAGTCGTCGAGCCTCATGACTACGGTATCCGGCGTGGTGTCGAATCCCTGTTCGGTTTTCAGCTCCACGGGGAGAGTCACAGCGGTTCGGCACATGGATGGAAGCAGTTCGACGTCGATCAGATCAGCGAGTTTCGCGTCCTGACTCGTCAGTTTGCTGGTACTCGGGCCGACCGCGCGCAGCACCATGGCAAGTGGGACACGCTGTTCGCGCGCGTGACGTGACGCGGTAGTGTCAGCCGAGGCGGGTTTAAATCGTCGGCTTCCGTCGCGTTGACTCGGCCGGGCAATTGGTACGATTTCAACCGGCCGGAGGAATCTATGGACCGAACCACCGGGAACCAGGGGGACGACACTCGCATTCCGGAAGACGACCGATTCATCCTCGCGCGCTACGCACATTTCCGCGAAGCGGCCGAGTACGTTGCCGCCGCATTCGCGCGCTTGCCTTCCGAGCGTCGAGTCCCCCTGTTCGGCTCAGTCGCATCCTCTGCAAGGCCCGAATCGGGGCGCGTGCGCCGCCGCGGATCCACCCTTCACGAACCCAAAGACGTCGACGTAGCGGTCTGGATCGATCACGCAGCCGATCTCGATCGCTTGCGCGTGCTGCGCAGCCGTGCGGTCACCGAGCTCTGGAACGACAAGGAGGTGGGCGTCGCTCACCATCAGGTCGATGTCCTTGTCGACGTGGCCGGCACCTATCTGGGCCGGCTCTGCTGCTTCAATCAGTGCCCGAAGCACAAGCCCGATTGCCGCGCCCTGAACTGCGGGCGCATCCCGTTTCTACGTCAGCACGACGGATTCGTTCTCGATCCGGAGGCGCTTCGGGCCGATCGCATCAGGGTCCTGTACGAGCGTACAAACCAGCCGCGGCCCTAGCCAGCCACGGCTGACGTGCGAGGTTGAGAGTATGCACAATTGTGCATATACTGTCTAGCAAACGATGGCCGACGACGTCGAATGGGATCCTCGAAAGGCGGCCACGAATCTCAAAAGCACGGCGTCGACTTCGCAGAAGCCGCAACGGTCTTGCATGACGAGCAGGCCATCACGGTTCGTGAAGATGACGAGGACGAAGAACGCTACGTCACAATTGGCATGGACGCGCTTGGAAACGTTCTGGTCGTCGTTTATACATGGCGAGAGAATCGGCCACGTCTCATCTCCGCTCGCAGGGCGGCGCCAAACGAGCGTGAGCAGTATGGGATCAAATCATGAAAGCACACTACGACTTCACGCGCGGAAAGCGCGGGCCGGTGCTCAGGGCTCCTGCAGGTAAGACACGGATCACCATCCGAATCGACGACGATCTGCTTCAGTGGTTTCGCCAACGGGTCCACGCGGCTGGCGGTGGGAGTTACCAAACTCTCATCAATACTGCCCTCCGAGAGTACGTTCAAACGAAACGCGAACCGCTCGAAGCGACTCTTCGCCGTGTCATCCGTGAGGAACTGCCGCGCGACGTGAAGCGTGCCGCTGGCCGCTGAAAGGGCGAACGGGTGTGACAGCAATGCCGGCTATGTTCGGCGAAGGCACGTCGTTACGTGCCGCCGATCGCTACCTGGTTGGACCCAACAGACCTCAGGATCTGGCTCGACGTCATGCCGTTCGGCGGCACGAAACGAGACGGGATCGGCCGTGAGGGCATCCGCTTCGGATGCCGCGAAATGAGCGAGACCAGAGTGGTCTGTTTCAACCTGTAAACGAGACGGTTCAAGGGAGGGCTCCATGCGAGTTCGATTCCTTTCCCTCATGTCTCTCGTCACCGTGCTCTTGCTCGGTGGGCTGGCGTCGACAGCGGCGGCCCAAACGAGCCTGGCGACGCTGCGCGGCAGGGTGACGGATCAGCAGGGCGGCGTGCTGCCCGGCGCAACCGTGACGGCCGTGCAAACCGAAACGAATACGAGGCGGGCAGGCACGACGAACGACGCCGGCCAGTTCTACATACCAAGCCTGCCGTCAGGCACGTACGACATCAGCGTCGAACTGCCGGGCTTCTCGGTCAGCAAGCGCTCGGTGACGCTGCGCGTCGGGCAGGAAGCGACCGCCGATTTCGTGCTCGGCTTGAGCACCGTTGCCGAGACGGTGCAGGTCACCGGAACCACCGCGCTCGTCGAAACCAAGTCGACGCTCGGCGGCATGATCGACAAGAAAGAGATCGACAACCTGCCGACGATCGATCGGAACTTCGCGAGCCTCGCGCAACTGGCGCCGGGCGTGTCGTCGACCGGCACCAGCTCGATGGGCTTCAACGCCGGCGGCCAGCGTCAGTACCAGAACCAGATCTTCATGGACGGCGCGACCAACGCGCAGCAGTTCTACGGAACGCAGGCCGAAATGTATCCGCAGGACTGGGTGCAGGAATTCCAGGTGATGACGACCGGATATGCCGCCGAGTTCGGCCAGGCGACCGGCGCCGTCCTCAACGTGATCACTCGCAGCGGCAGCAACAGCACGCAGGGTCGCGTGTACGGCTTCTACCGCAACTCCAGCCTCGACAGCGGGCCCTATGCCGGTCGTTTTGCCAATGGCGAACCGGTATACCTCGACGAGGCGCCTCCGTACCACAACTACCGTGTCGGCGGGTACCTGGGTGGGCCGATCGTCCCCAACAAGCTCTTCTACTTCGGCGGCTACGAGAGCTACTCGAACAACCAGAGCGCCATCCTGTCGATCTCGGACTACTGGCGCAACCTGGGATATGCGTCGGTGATTCCGGCCGAGAATACGAGCCGCATCTACATGTTGAAAGCCGACGCGAACCTGAGCCAGAAACATCGGCTTCAGCTTCGGGGCAGCCAGACGTTCCGGACCGATAAGAACTGCAGCGGCCAGGGCGGCGACGGCTGCAACAGCAGCCCTCTCTGGACGCTCGAGAAGCGCGCGACGTTCAACGGGCCGCTCTGGTCGATCCTCGGCAACTTCACCAGCACCTTCTCGTCGAACTCGTTCAACGAATTCCGCGGGTACTACGGCGTGAACAAGCTCGTCATCACCGGCAACGCGACGGGAAAGTACGGTCTGGCGCTCCTCCAGGACACCGCCAATCTCCCGCTGACGACCGAGAAGTCGTATCCGGGCGCTGCGTTCGGATCTGCGACGACGGGCGGGCTCGAGGGAGAAAACAACCTGTACTTCATCGACAACTTCATGTACGTGAAGGGCAAGCACCAGATCAAGGCCGGCGCGCAGCTCGCCCGCGTCGGCTTCTTCATGGACATCGATGCCTCACAGAAAGGACGCTGGTCGTTCCGGACAGATCGCGTGTTCAATAGAAACGACCCGGTGAGTTTTCCCTTTCAATTGAGTCTGGCGATCGGGACCGCGACGTATTTCAAGCCGTCGTGGAATCCCGCGGTCTTCGCCCAGGACACCTGGCAGGTCCGTGACGACCTCACGCTGAATTTCGGCCTGCGGTACGACGTCGACAATACGATTCTCGTCGGCAACGAGCTCGTCGACATGTACAACTCGCGATTCGTCCAGAACTACGGCGGGACCGCACCGCTCAGCCAGGTGAAGGCCGATCTGAACAACATTCAACCGCGCGCGGGCTTCGTGTGGACGCCGACCGCGTCGAAGCGGACCGTCATCCGCGGCAGCGCGGGGATGTTCTACGATCAGAATCACTTCAACTACAACGACACCTACATCAATCAGACGCTGCTCACGGCGAACCGCGTCACGCTGAGGGACAACGACCCGACCGCCAATCCGTTCTGGAACCCCGCCGATCCGACCGGGAGCGCGACCACGCTGCGCGCGTACCTGGATCAATACTTCCCGAATTTCCCGGACCTCTCCGTGCTCGGCACGCCGCAGCAG
>JBKPDW010000134.1:0-15409 GCA_046728115.1 Acidobacteriota bacterium
GGCCAGAGCGTATCTGATGACGCCAGTCAAGAAACACATGCCGAAATCCACGAACTAGGAGGGTGAGATTTCGGCGATTCACTCCCCGCCGACTCGCTAATCGCCACTCTCACCTTCACCAATTCGCGAGTTTCAGTATGATACCCGTCCCATGGAGCATTCCTTCACCGTCGGCGTCGAGGAGGAGTGTCAAATCGTCGATCCGAACTCAAAACCTGACTCGTACACCGCCGTTGATGACGCGCCCATCGAGCGGCGCCCAGGCGTCGACCGTCCAGCGGCCGTCGATACCGCGCGACGGCCGCAGCAAGGGATCCCAATCCGTCTGTTTGACGTCGGTGAGGTTCTCGCCGTTGATGAAGAGCAATGCGCGGCCCACGCGCCGACTGGCGAGCACGCCGAAAACGCTATAGGGCATGCTCTCTTCGCGATAGGGATTCGCCTCCAGGCGTTGAGGGCCTGTGTAGTACCACTCGACGCCGAGGCGCCACACGTCGCCGAACTCCCACGCCCCGTCGAGGCCGACGCTGTGCCGTGGCGTCAGAGGAACTTCAGCGCGTCCTTCGTTCGTGTCTTCTCGGGACCGCACGAAGGCGTAGTTCGCTACGAATGAAACATTCTCGCTCTTCCAGATGGCGATGGCCTCGATGCCGGTGTTCGTTGTCGGCGTCGCCAGGTTCCTGAGCACGTACTGGTCCGTGCGCTCGACTTCAACCGGATCAACGATGCGGGAGTGGAATCCAGTCAGCGTGGCCGAGAATGGACCGGCGACTCGCGTGAGATCGACCGAGGTGCTCGTGCCGCGTTCGGCTTTGAGCGGACGTGCGACCGACAAACGCGACAGCCCAGCGGCCTCAGTCTCCTCGGTGATCGGCGTCGCGGGAAAGAAGCCGGTGCCGAACGAGATGCGGCTGGACCACTGACCTTTGCGAAGCAGGCCGGAAATGCGCGGACTGAGGAACGTTCCGAACTCGCTGTGATGGTCGAAACGTGCGCTGGCCGACAGCGCAAACCACCGCGCCATGTCCACATCGTCTTGCACGAACACACCCGGCGTCGTGTACGTGTATGCGAACTGAGGCGTATCAATCGGCTGAAACCGATCGTGCTCGATGGCCACGCCGCCGACGATCGTGTGATGCGCGATCGCGCGTCGGAGGGTGAGTTCGGCGAATCCCGTGTCATGATCGTCACGTTCCGTGATCTCCCCGAACTGGTGGTCCTGATGCTGCGCCGACCACGACGCTCGAACGCTCCACACCGACCCGTTCGCTGCCAGCGCTTGAAACGCCGAACCGATATCGGCACGTCTCGTGTCGAGCGCCTCGATGTACGAGCCGTCTGCCGGCAGCGACATCTCAGGAATCGTGCCGCCCGTGCGGTTTTCCCACGTTCCGCCCACCGTCGCGAAAAACGATCGGCCCGCATGGTTGTCCCAGAACACGCGCGGACGCACGACCGCGCGTACGTACTTCGGGAGATCCGACCAGCCGTCGTTGTTCACGTCGGCTCGCGCCTGTCCGTTTACGCTGCCCAGGAGCGTGAAGCCCCATTGCGCAGAGAGCGGCGTGGTATACCACAGCCCCGCGTCGGTGGCGCCGCGGGTTGATGCATTGAACAAGATCTGACGTTCGGGCTTCGCATCGGGGCGCTTCGACACGAGATTGACGACGCCGCTCATCGCGCCGGCGCCGTACAACGAGGATGCGACGCCTTTGATGACTTCGACGCGTCCAAGATCCAGCGGAGGAATCTGCATGAGGCCCAGCGACACCTGCTCGCCGAAGAGCGGCAGGCCGTCGGATAGGAACCGCGTGTACCGTCCCCGCATGCCCTGGATCCTGATGCTGGCGGCGCCCAAGGACGGCGATGTCGCCTGGACACGCATGCCGCCCGTCTCGTTGAGCAGCATGACGACGTCGCCGGGCGTCATCATCGCCTTCTCTTCGATCTCCTCTCGATCGACGACCTCGACCCGCATCGGCTGATCTTCGATGCCACGATCAGTGCGCGTGGCAGACACCGTCACGTGTTCCTCGACCGACGCGGTCCGATTCAAGTCGATCACGATCGTCTGTTGTTGGTCTGCGGACAGATCGACCGATGCCGATGCAGGTGCGAAACCGTTCTTGGCCACGACGATTTCCGCATGACCTGGTGCCAGGCTGAACACCGTGACGCCCTGTGCATCCGTCTTCTGGGTGCTTCCGTTGACGACGACGTCGGCATCGCGAATCGGATCATCATCACTTCGGACTTCCACCCGAAGCCGTGCCGATTCCTGTGCGACCACGGTCGCCACATTCAGCAGCAATAGCGTTCCGACGAGCAACCGGCGCATGGTCCCGAAACGGCCCGCTGCCATAACAACACAGTTCACCGAATCCGAGGTTGCCGACGTGGAAGAACAGAATATCGGGGCGTTCGCGCATATCGTGGCTCCGAGGAAGGGCAGTCCACCGCGCCGGCGCCTCCGCCGCGCGGCAGGAAACAGCGGTAGGCTAGGCGCTGCGGGAGTCGTCAGCAGGAGATCAGCATGCGAAAGATGATGATCGGTATCCTCACTCTATCGGGGTGTGCGGGTGTGATGGGTGGGCTGGGCCGCGCCACATGGGCGCAGTCGCCGCCATCGAGTGCCGCCGCGCCGCGCACGACACTGCTCGCCGCACCATCGGACAAGCTCGACGATGCGCTCCTCGAATGGCCTCTGCCGCCGGGTGAACAAGCGTACAGCCGGATCAACGGCAAACGCCTCCATCAGTATGTCGAGGAGCAGGCGGCGATCTCGCGCCGGTATCGCGATCAGGGTCACCCGAAATTCTGGGGGCGCATCATTGGAACGTCCGCCGATGCGGAGAGCGCCGAGTGGCTCGCGAACAAGTTCAAGTCGTTCGGGCTGAACGACGTTCGCATTCAGCCGCTGGCTCTCGATCCGCAGTGGTTCCCGCAGCGATGGGAGGTGACCGTTAGCGCCGGCGGCAAGACGATCGCGATCGACTCCGCGCAGCCGGATTACCGGGCGGCCGCCCTTCCGGCGGGCGGCATCGACGTCGAAGCGGTCTACGGCGGATTGGGGAGCGCCGCCGACTTCGTGGGGAAAGATGTCAAGGGCAAAGCGGTCTTCACCTACACGATGATGGGGATGCACAACGAGGACGCCGTGAAGCGAGCCGACGACAAAGGCGCTGTCGCGATATTCGAGGTCGACACGGTGCCGGGCAACATGCGCTACCAGGCGTATCCGTCGAACACGAAGGCGCCCGCATTCACAGTCGGGAGCGATGACGGTCTCGCGGTCCGGGATCTGATTGCGTCGTTGCCGCCGGGTCAGACGGCGCACGTGAAAGCGACGCTCGACGTTCAGATGGTGCCGAACCTCAAAACCGCACTTGTGTGGGGGACGCTGCCAGGCGCTACCGACGAAACGATCTACATCGTCGCGCATCGCGACGGCTGGTTCGACGCGTCGGGCGACAACGCGGGCGGCGTGGCCGCGATGGTCGGGCTCGCCGAGTATTACTCGAAGATTCCGCAGGCCGAGCGGCGCAGAACGATGGTGTTCATCGGGCTGGACGGACATCACAACACCGGACCGGGAGCGGCGGTTGGCGGCGTGTGGTTGAACGACCCGGCCAACAAGGCGAAGCTGTTCGCAAAGACTGCTCTGTCGATCAACTGCGAGCACCCATCGACGATTCAGACCTACGTGCGTCCTCGCTATCTCGCGGGCGACGTTGTGCGCTGGTCAAACATGTACACGGCGCAACAATGGTACGCGGGTGGACCGTCACGACCGGAGTTGACCGCGATCGCCGTCAAGGCCTTCAAGGAATTCGGCGTTCCACTCCTCACCGAACCGAATCCACGACCGCCGGCCGGCGATCTGGGACGGTTGTATCGGTTTACGCCGGGCGTCGCGACCAGCGAGTTCTTCCACTACTTCCACACGGATCGCGAAACACCGGAAACGGTGCCCTGGACCGGACTGCAGGCGACCACCCGGGCGTACGCGAAGATCGTCGATGACGTGAACAAGCTCCCGTTGAGCACGTTCCAGCGGCCCGAGGAACCCGTGCCGACACGCTAGCGACACAACATGCGCGGTACTCGGCGCCCTCGATCGAGACGCTGATCGCAATAACAGCGATTCCCTTTTCGGGACGATCGCGCGCGACTCCGCCTGGGGGCCCGTCACGTGCTACGCATCGCACGCGCCATCGCCTTGCTCGCTTCTCGGAGCCACAACACGGAGCTCGCGACGACGACACAGAACAGCCAGTCTCCGGCGCTCAACGATGTCGTGCCGAACGCGTTCTGCAGAAACGGAACGTAGACGACCACGACCTGCAGAACGACTGACACGGCCAGCGCGGCCCACAGCCACCGATTGGTAAACAGGTGGACAAACGCGCTTCGATCGTCCGATCGCGCGTTGAGGACGTTGAACATCTGGAACAGCACCAACGTCGTGAAGGTCATGGTTTGCGCGTACCGCAAGTCACCGCTGCCATCAACGAAGCCTCCGGGAAGAGACGCGTCGAGCACGAAGAGCGTTCCGGCGGCCATGATGATGCCGACGAGTACGATGCCGCGCCACATCGCCGGCGTAATTACACGCTCTCCGACTGGTCGCGGCGGACGCTCCATCAGTCCGTCATCGGCCGGATCGAGACCGAGCGCAAGTGCGGGCGCACCGTCGGTGACCAGGTTGATCCACAGAATCTGCGTCGCCAGCAGCGGCAGGACGACCGTCCCGCCTCCGACCTCCAAACCGATCCGTTTGGCGAGCACCACACCGAAGAACATCGTCATGACCTCGCCGATGTTCGACGAGAGCAGATACCGCAGAAACTTGCGGATGTTCGCGAAAATCGCGCGCCCTTCCTCCACCGCAGCGACGATCGACGCGAAGTTGTCGTCGGAAAGCACCATGTCGGCCGCTTCCTTGGAGACGTCGGTGCCCGTGACGCCCATGGCGACTCCGATGTCGGCCTTTTTCAACGCCGGCGCGTCGTTCACGCCGTCTCCTGTCATGGCCACGACGGCGCCGGAACGCCGCAGCGCATCGACGATGCGCAGCTTGTGTTCAGGATTGACACGGGCGTAGACAGACACGTCCGCAACCGTGCGCGCCAGCGAATCCGCCGACAGCTTCTCCAGCTCTGCTCCCGTCGTCGCGCGGCCATCGGTGCTGATACCGAGCTCGCGAGCAATGACGCTGGCCGTGCGCGGATGATCGCCGGTAATCAGAATGGGACGAATGCCAGCGTGTCTTGCGCGCGTGACGGCGTCTTTCGCCTCGGCACGAGGCGGATCGATGATGCCGATCAAACCGGCGAAGACGAGATCATGTTCTACCCGTTCGTCAGGACGGGCCGAATGCTCCGCCAGGGCCTCGCTCGTCAGCCACCGTCCAGCGACGCCAAGCGTCCGCAATGCCTGGCCCGCAAGCGCCTCGTTCGTCTCGAGTATTTCTGCGCGCCGTTCCGAGGTGAGTGGCCGCCGCTCCTCCCCGACAAGCTCACAGGTGCACCGGGTCAGCAGGACATCGGGAGCGCCTTTCGTGAAGACTACGCCGCGGTTCTGTTGCTGGGCATCACGATGCAACGTGCTCATCAACTTGCGCTCCGAGGAGAACGGCACCTCCCCCACGCGTGGGAGTCGCTCGTTGAGCGCTTCCGAGCTGAGGCCGGCCTTGCGCGCGGCGACCAGCAGCGCGCCCTCCGTCGGATCGCCCTGCACCGTCCATCGGCCGGCCGCCTCCTGAATCGAGGCATTGTTCGCGCGGTTGGCCGCCGCGAGCGCGCGTTCCAGTTCAACGCGCAGTGGTCCCTCGATCGGTCCGCCTCCTTCCGTCTGAACGGCACCGTGCGGCGCGTAGCCCGAGGCTTCGAAGGTAACACGCCCGCTCGCGGTCACGGCCATGCGCACCGTCATCTCGTTCTTTGTCAGCGTACCCGTCTTGTCCGACGCGATGACCGTGGCTGAGCCGAGCGTCTCCACCGAGGCCAAGTGCCTGACGATGGCGTGACGTCGTGCCATACGCTGCACGCCGATCGAGAGCACGGCCGTGACGACGGCGGGAAGACCTTCGGGGACCGCCGCGACTGCCAGCGCGACGCCGAGGATGAGCACGTCGAAGAGCGCGCCCGCGTCATGCACATCCTCGACCACCACGATGGTGGCGATCATGATCACAGCGATCGCGACGACGACGAGACCAAGCACTTTACCGGTGCGATCCAATTCCCGCTGCAGTGGCGTCGTCTCGTCGGGCGTCACCCTGAGCAGGCCAGCGATACGGCCCATCTCGGTGCGCATGCCGGTGGCGGTGACGACAGCCTTCCCATGCCCGTAGGTCGCGGCCGTGCCGCTGAACACCATGTTGTCTCGATCGCCGAGAGGCACCTCGTCGGCGATCGCGGCGGTATCCTTCGTGATCGGCAGGCTCTCGCCGGTCAGTGAGGCCTCCGCCGTCTGTAACGCCGTCGACTCGATCAGTCGGCCGTCGGCTGGAATGGTGTCGCCTTCCTCGATGAGGATGATGTCGCCCGGAACGACCTCCGAGGCGGGAACGCTTCGTCGCTCCCCATCACGGATGGCCGAAGCGTCGGCCGCCGACATCGCGCGAAGTGCTGCAACAGCGGCCTCGGCACGCGATTCCTGCACATAGCCCATCGCCGCATTCAGAAGCACGATGGCAAAGATGGCGATGGCTTCGTAGGGCAGCGCCGCGTCGCGCTCGACGACCCAGAGTGCAGCGGAGATACCCGTGGCGATGAGAAGCAGGATGACGAGCACATCCTGAAACTGCGACAAAAACCGCCGCCAGGCGGGGACAGGCTTCTCCGCGGCAAGCTCGTTCGATCCGTATTGGGCGAGCCGAGCGCGCGCTTCCTCGTCGCTCAGCCCGCGTCGCTCATCGGTCCGGAGCCTGGCTATCAGTTCGCTCACGTGCAGCCGGTACGCAATACTCGGCTCTGGCGTTTCGCTCGCGACGGTGGGCACGTGGTCTGCTCCTTGAGAGGCGGTACGCCATGCGTCGCGATGTTACCGCAGGCGCCAGTGCACTCGAAGGGGTGACGCGTGAATGGACGATCTCCGATACGCGGAGGAGATCACGCCCGCCACGTTTCGGCAACGGTCGTGGATGCCGCGGCTGATGGAGCGCGGCACCAATTTCATCATGCGCCTGCTATAAGCTGGCCGGGTGAGGAGCGAGGTACAGGAAGGAGCGATGGCGGGACTGCCCATGAGAAGCAAGTGCTCGAAAGGCGCTAGCCCCGCCAGTCGCAATTCGAGGAGGGGTTGAGCCATGGCCGCGCAAACGCCGCCGCTACCTCCAAACCCACCGACTGAACGCCCATCCGCCGACAGCTCCGGCAAGCAGGCGCCCGCGCGCCCGTGGCGCACGGAAGGCCTTCCGAAGGACCAATCCCCGAAGCCGAGACCACGGTGGATGACTTTCGCGATCTGGGGTGTCGGGTACTTGCTGCTCTTCGGCATGTTGACTCTTCAGGATCGCCTCTCCGGCCCGCAGCCCGTCCCGTACACCGACTTCAAAACACAGGTAGCGAACAAGAACGTCGCGGAGCTGTTCGCGCGCGGCGACTCGATCGAGGGGCAGCTGAGAAAGGCCGTGCCTGTGCCCGGGCAGCAGGATCGTACGTATCACCAGTTCACAACAGAGCGACCGACATTCGCGAGCGACGACCTGCTCACGGAGTTGACCGAAGGCGGGGCAACGGTTCGCGCAACGGCGCTCGTACAGCAACGCGGATTCTTGACGAACTTGCTCGTGTCATTGGCACCACTCCTGCTGCTCGTTGCGTTCTACGGATGGATGTTCAAGCGTCAGCAAGGAGCCCTCGGCGGACTGTTGGGAGGTGGAAAGCAGAAGCGCGTCGATCCCGAAACGGTCCGCGTTACCTTCGACGATGTGGCGGGCATCGACGAAGTGGAAGCCGAAATCAACGAGGTTGTCGATTTTCTGAAAGACCCGGACAAGTATCGTCGCGTTGGAGCTCGTGCGCCGAAAGGCGTGCTGTTGGCGGGAGCTCCAGGGACTGGCAAGACCTTGCTCGCCCACGCGACGGCCGGCGAGGCAAAGGTTCCGTTCTTCAGCGCCAGCGCTTCGGAGTTCATCGAAATGATCGTTGGCGTCGGCGCGAGTCGCGTCCGCGAGCTCTTTGCGGAGGCGCGGAAGGTTGCGCCCGCCATCATCTTCATCGACGAGATCGACACAATCGGCCGGGCACGCGGCGGTGTGCGCGCCGTCGGAGGCCACGACGAGCGCGAACAGACGCTGAATCAAATTCTCACCGAGATGGATGGTTTTTCCGGGCATGAGGGTGTTGTGGTCCTCGCCGCCACGAACCGGCCGGACGTTCTCGATCCAGCTCTCCTCCGGCCCGGACGGTTCGACCGGCAAATCATGGTCCACCCACCGGATCTGAAAGGGCGAGTCGAGATCCTGAAGGTTCACACTCGAAAGATCCCTTTGGCGAACGACGTCAACCTGGAGCGTCTGGCGGCGTCGACGCCTGGGATGACGGGTGCTGACCTCGCGAATCTTGCCAATGAGGCCGCGCTTCTGGCCGCGCGTCGGAAACAGGATGTCGTGCATCAACGCGATCTCAACGATGCGCTCGAGAAAGTGCAACTTGGCACGGCGCGGAACGTCGTGATCCCTGAAGCGGAGCGCCGACGAACCGCCTACCACGAAGCCGGCCACGCACTGCTCGGCATGTTGCAGCCCGGCGCGGATCCAGTACGGAAGGTCTCGATCATTCCCCGCGGTCGCGCGTTGGGCGTCACGTTGTCCACCCCGGAGTCGGATCGGTACGGATACGACGCCAATTATCTTCGCGGCCGCATCATCGGCGCGCTCGGCGGCATGGCCGCCGAGCAGGAGGTCTTCAACATCGTCACGACCGGTGCTGAGAATGACCTCGAGATGGTCACTCGTATCGCCCGGTCGATGGTCGGTCGATGGGGCATGTCCGACCGCATCGGGACGCTGTCCGTTCTGCCGCCCGAGGGTGATCCGCGCATGGCGGGCGTTTCCGACGGCCTCCTTGACGCTGTGGATGAGGAGGTCCGTCGCATCACGGACGAGTGCTACGCAGAGGCCCGGCGGCTCCTCCGAGAGAACCGCGCGAAGCTGGACGCGATCGTCGCTCAGCTCCTCGAACACGAGAGCCTCGACGAGCCGGAAATCTACGCCGCGGCAGGCATCGATCGTCCTCCCGTGACGCCAACGCCGGCCCCAGTTCCTGCGTAGTCAAGGAAATGCCGTCGCGAGGCTCGCTCGCTGACGGAGGTAGATACCGTTGGCCGCACGCGCGGAAGGAGTCGATCTCGTGCTGAAGACACCCGAATCACAACAGCGGCCCTATGGCGTCCCGCCGCCGGGATTCCGCCTGCCGGATGCGGCGCATCTAGGAGGCGTCCACCTCCAAGTGAGCGATCTGCGGCGCTCGGTTGAGTACTACGAACAGGTGATTGGACTGCGCGCGCAGACGAGACCTGACGGAAGCGTGGCGCTTTCTGCAGGCGGTGATGGGAGACCTCTGGTCACGCTGCACACGAGGACCGGCGTGACTCGCGCCCGCCGGGGCGCGTTCGGCCTCTATCACTTCGCGATTCTGCTGCCCGATCGCGCGGCGCTCGGCACATTCGCTGCACACCTGGCGCGGCTCGGCGTCCGCGTCGGAATGGCGGATCACCTCGTCAGCGAGGCGCTCTATCTCTGGGACCCTGATGGGCTGGGGATCGAGGTGTATGCCGACCGGGCGCGTGACACCTGGCAGCGTCAAGGCCAGGAACTCGCCATGACGACCGATCCACTCGACCTCGACAGCGTGATCGCTGCAGGCGGCGGCCAGATGTGGACTGGCACTCCACGCGGCACCACGATGGGCCATGTCCATCTGCACGTGGGAAGCCTGGACACAGCGGAAGCCTTCTATCACCGAGCATTGGGCCTCGACAAAACCGTCTGGAGTTACCCGGGCGCTCTGTTCATGTCTGCCGGCGGATACCACCATCATCTCGGCACCAATGTCTGGTCGCCCGGACCTGAGCCTTCCCCGGATCAGGCGCAGTTGATCGAGTGGGAACTGCTGGTGCCGTCCGCCCAAGACGTCGCGGACGTGGCGAAGAGCATCCAGGCGGCCGGCTACGGATCAGAGCGCACTGGCGACACTGTGGCGACCGTCGATCCGTGGGGAACTCGGGTTCGCATCCGGGCATGACAAGGGCTTCGCGTCGAACGGTGATCGGCCACGTCAGCGCCCGACCAGCTTCTGCAGGTGCTCCGGGTACCGCGCGCCGTGCACCTCGATCTGTGAAGCTGCGCGATCAATTCCACGGAGGTCATCGGCCGTCAGCTGCATCATCGCGGCACCGAGGTTCTCCTCGAGTCGATGCCGCTTCGTCGTCCCCGGAATCGGCACAATCCAGGGCTTCTGCGCCAGGAGCCACGCGAGCGCGATCTGCGCCGGCGTTGCGTTCTTCCGCTCGGCGAACTTCGTCAGCCAGTCGACGAACGCCAGATTCGCCTTGCGATTCTCGGGCGTGAAGCGCGGAACGACGTTGCGGAAGTCGGTGCTATCGAACGTCGTGTTGTCGTCGATTGTCCCGGTGAGGAACCCTTTGCCCAGGGGGCTGAACGGCACGAACCCGATGCCGAGCTCCTCGAGCGCGGAGAGCACCTCCTTCTCCGGTTCTCGCCACCACAGCGAGTACTCGCTCTGCACAGCGGTCACGGGCTGGACGGCGTGCGCGCGACGAATCGTCTGCACGCCAGCTTCGGATAGACCGAAATGCTTGACCTTGCCTTCGCGGATAAGGTCCTTCACCGTGCCCGCGACGTCCTCGATCGGGACGTTCGGGTCGACGCGGTGCTGATAGAAGAGATCGATCCGATCGGTCTTCAGCCGTTTCAGCGATGCGTCGGCAACTTCCCGGATGTGCACGGGCCGGCTGTCCAACCCCGCCTGCTTGCCGCCCTCGAACTTGAAGCCGAACTTCGTCGCGACGACCACTTGATCGCGAACCGGGCCGAGCGCTTCGCCGACCAGCTCTTCGTTCGTGAACGGCCCGTACGCTTCGGCCGTGTCGAAGCACGTGACCCCACCGTCAACAGCCGCGCGGATGATCGCGATACCCTCTTGGCGGCTGGTGGCCGGCCCGTAGCCGAAGCTGATGCCCATGCAGCCGAAGCCGAGCGCCGAGACTTCCAGTCCGCTCTTGCCCAACATGCGCTTCTGCATTGCTCGTTTCTCCTTCAACAATCAGCGGTCGATGAACGCCATCCTCAACGCGATTTGATTCCGAGCATTGTGAGGAGGTCGGCGGGCGTGAGTTGATGCGTTTTGGTGCGCGTCACAAGGAGCAACCAGATTCGTTTTCCGGGCGTGCACCTCACTCCGCGTCAAGCCGCTGTGGTGAATCGGCGTCCCTTCGAAATCGCCGCTATGCATTCTAGGCTTTCGCCGTCGACCTGACCATTGTGGCCTTGCCCGAAGCCCAGCGGCGCATCAACGAAACGTCAGGGTAATCGACGCTCACGAGACTGCGCGAGCCGCTCTCACGAAGGGGTCGCGCGGACGAGGGTCCGGCTGCCGGACGTGGTACGGCTCCGTGCGCGGCAAATCTGCTAGCATGGACTTGAGCGCACGGGACGCTCCCAGTCTGCGGAAAGGGCCAAGCCCGCCCGTTTCGTCCACAACGAGAGGCAAGCGCTTCCTCGCCTGATGCTGCGGACCACAGGCCATCAGCCCGCTCGAGCGGGCGAGGAGGTCGCTATGCCGACGCGTCCGCTCCCGAACGATCCGTCCCTCGAGCATCTTCGAAAGGAAGCGAAGCGCCTGCGCAGCGCTGTCTGCGCCGGCGACGCTGCCGCTATCGCCATGGCGCGCGAGTTTCATCCGCGCGCGGCGGAAGCGATAACGCAGTTTTCCCTGACCGACGCGCAGCTGGCGATAGCGCGCCGATATGGATTCGCCAGCTGGCCGAAGCTCAAGGCCCATCTCACCGTGATCGAACCTTTCGCGTGGCACACGCCGCCGCCTCAGTTCGGTGCGGCGCCGCTCGACGAAGTGTTCGTGCGGCTCGCGTGCCTCGTGTACGGCGCCTGGCACCGATCGAATATCGCGAGAGCGGAGCGGCTGCTCCGGGAGAATCCCGGCCTTGCCAGCGCCACGATGTACACCGCCGCCGCAGCGGGAAACATCGGCGCCGTCCAAGCCGCCATCGACCGCGATCCCGCGCTGGTCAACGCGAAAACCGGCCCGCTCAACTGGCAACCGTTGCTCTACGCGTGCTACTCGCGGCTCGATGATGCGCCTCCGATGCGCTCTTCGTTCGAAGTCGCACGCGTGCTCCTCGAGCGTGGCGCCGATCCAAACGCAGGCTTCATGTGGAACGGCACGTATCCCTTCACTGCGCTCACCGGCGCCTTCGGAAGAGGCGAGGACAACATGAACGAGCTGCCGCACCCGCGATGCGACGCGCTGGCGCGACTACTGCTCGACGCCGGCGCCGATCCGAACGACACGCAGACGCTGTACAACCGCCACTTCGAGCCGAACGACGACCACCTGAAGCTGCTGTTTTCGTACGGGCTGGGGCGCGATCACGGCGGCCCGTGGATCCGACTGGCCCCGCCGTCTTTCAGCCTGTCGAAAATGTTCACCGAGCAGTTGTGCTGGGCCGCGCAGCACGGCTTTGCCGATCGCGTCGGGCTGCTTGTCGAACACGGCGTCGACGTCAACGCGCCGAGCCCGCGCGACGGCCGCACGGCGTACGAGCAGGCCGTGCTGAACGGCCATTTTGAAATCGCCGGGTACTTGATGCAGCACGGCGCCACGCGAATCGAGCTCGATCGCGACGACAGGTTCGCGCTTGCAAGTATCGCGGGACGTCGCGATGAGGTGCAGATCATGCTCGCCGACGATCCGGCGCTCCTCGATCGCCTGGGATACGAAGGTCGCGTCGCTCTGCTACATCGCGCCGTCGAGGCGAGGCAGCTCGATGGCGTGAAGCTGCTCGTCGAGCTCGGCGCCGACGTCAACGGCATGATTGCGAACACCGGTCTCGATCGCGGCGCACTCCACAACGCCGCCGGTAACGGCGATCTCGACATGGTGAAATTGTTGATTGCGCTCGGCGCCGATCCCGCACTGCGTGATTACCCGTTTGATTCCACGCCAATCGGATGGGCGAGGTACGGCCAGCACGAGAACGTCGTCGAGTATCTGTCGCGGTACGCGACGATCTTCGACGCGGTCAGGTGCGATGCCGTCGCGCGCGTCGCCGAGTTGCTGCGGCACGATCCATCGCTGGCGAACACGGTGGACGCAGATGGTGACCCGCTCGTGTTCTATCTGCACCCCGAGATGTCACGCCTCGAGGAAATCATCGCTCTTCTGACCGCGCACGGGATGGACCTCGACGCGCCGAACAGGGAGGGAAAGACGCTTCTCGGCCTGGCGACCGCCCGGGGGTGGATGGATTTCGCGGACGTCCTGCGCGCGTACGGCGCTGGCCCGCTGCGTGGCAATTGATTCGGCGTGCCGCGGCGCGGAACACGCCATGAGCGTTCCAATCTCGAGGCCGCCAATCGGTCGATCCTCGCGACGCCATGTCCGGGAGCACATCGATTCACCCTCGGACGCAGGCGGGCGGCGCTCGATAGCCGGTCTACCGTGAATTGACGCTGGCATCGGCAGGGTGGCGGTGTCCAGTGTCCGGATGCGTCATCAACCACGACATCAGGACGAGGACCACCGCGATTCCCACGACCATCAGCACTACGAATTCGCGCGGCGTGTAATCGCGCCACTTGATGCGCCGAATGCGTTTTGCCGAGCCACGATAGATCCGACCGGCACGGGGTCTGCCGAGATTTGAGCCGCCGCCTGAGACACGGTGCTGCACACCCGGCATGAGAAGCGGCAATGTACGCGCATGTGACAACTACGCTCTCCTGGTTTTCAATGGATGGTTCGCACGCCGACACGGCTGGCCGGCATATGGGGGCAAACGGCGACGCCTGTCAGAGCTTCAGAAATCGCTCGCGCAACGCGCGCGACTGCAGGCGGCTGACTGGCAACTTCTGCCCAGTACTCAAGATGGCCACATGAGTTCCACCCGGCATCGTGTTCACCTTCAGGATCAGGTCCACGTTCGCCAGGGTGCCTCGACCGAGTCTGATAAAGCGCGACGGATCGAGTCGCTTTTCCAGATCCTTTAGTCGATACGTGATCGTGTGCCGCTCTTTCTGGATTGTGGTGAGGTGCAGGAGCTCGCCGTCGGCGACGATGGATGCAATCTGTTGCACCGGAACGATCAGCACGTCTTCCCGCCGCCGCACGGGAATCCGCTCGAGAAACGGCGGCTTGGCTAGCGTCTCGTAGGTGTCAATCGCCGCGCCAAGGTGAGAGGCCTGTTCTGCAACGATCTCCGCATGCTCGATCCGCTCTTGCGCTCGATTCAGCGTTTCGCGGAGTCGCGCTTTCTCCACCGGCTTCAGCAGATAGTCGACTGCATTGACCTCGAATGCGCGGACCGCATACTCGTCGTAGGCCGTGACGAAGGCCACGAGTGGTATCGCGTCCTTCTTCAGCATCCGAACGACGCTAATTCCGTCGAGTTCCGGCATCTGCCAATCAAGCAGGGCGAGATCCGGTCGCTCTCGTTCGATGATCGCAACCGCGTCTCTGCCCGATGCGGCCTCGCCGACGACCGCGACGTCCTCAAACGAACGAAGGAGCGACACCAGGAACGAACGGGCCGGCCGCTCATCGTCGGCCACGACCACCCTGAGCCGCGCACTCACGAGGCAACCTGCCGGACGTCGGCGTCTGCTGTCTTCACGACGAGAGGCAATCGGATCTCGACCACGGTTCCCTCGTCGGGCGCCGTGTGAACCGTCAGAGATCCAGCGGTGCCGTATTGGCATTCAAGCCGCCGCTCCACGTTGCGAAGGCCGACGCCGGCCGCGCGCCCTCGTTCGAGTGCCTGATACGTCGTCCCCGCGCCGGTGTCCTGAACGGTCAGGGCCAGATGTCGTTGATCGTCACCAGTCCTTTCGACCCTCGCGCGTATCACGACCTCGCCGCCACTCTGTTTGTGCCCGAGCCCGTGCTTCACCGCGTTCTCGACCAGCGGCTGGAGAAGCAGGGGTGGCAGACGAATGTTGCGAAGCCGCCTGGGCACGTCAACCGTGACCCGGAGTCGATGCTCAAAGCGAGCGCGCTCGATGTCGAGATAGGCCTCGATCAGATCGATCTCACGACCGAGCGTCGTCAGCTCGCCCTCCGATCGCAGGACAGCGCGCAGCAGCGCGGTCAGCCGCATCAGCGTTTCGAGCGCGCGCGGGGGCGTGGTCTGGATCAGGTAC
>JBKPDW010000135.1:0-5090 GCA_046728115.1 Acidobacteriota bacterium
TCATAGTGCTGCAGGATGGCCCAGCGTAGAATCCGTTGCCGCTTTAGTCGTTCCCGCCCAACGAAACCTTCCTTCGCATATCGAGCTACGAGAGCCGCCTCGGCACGCTTGAGGACCTGAAATCTCTTCGTCAGAATCTTCGCCGTTGGGATCTTGCCGTTGGCAAGCCGGAATATTGTCGCCTTGAGCAGGCTGTTTCCTTTCCCGGTGCGGTAGTCGTTGGGCTGACCGCGGAACAAGAGGACGTGATCCCGATTCAGGAACTGTAACTCCGCTACCTTCTTCGCGAGGTCGAAGTATGACTTGACGGGGTGCCCAGCCGAAGCTCGGACAGTGAGGTTGGCGACCCTGCGGACCTTCGCGCTGTCGTCGTAGTACGACAGGATCTTCCGGTTTCCAATCTGCTCCATACCCTCAAGCTCAATCAAAGAAGTCGTGTTCCGGCAATCGACATCGAGAGCGTCTGCTCTGAAACGCCGGAACACCGGCGTCGCGTGGAGGCGCGTGCTGCAGACATGGTTGGTCACCCAATGTCGACTTGGCAAGAGTGTGTTGAGGCGGTGGGAGAGCGAAGGAATCATGAGTCGATACATCGCAGATTGCGCGTAACACAAGGCATCTGAACGGTTCTCGAGAGGGTTCTCTCCGAGGGGGCATGCGAAGTGAATCGGCTGCTAACGCATCCCTCTTCATAACTCGCCCTGTGTTGAGCATCAAAAAACAGCGTCGACGTTATTTGGCTCGGCCGGCTATATGGGTCGTTTCTAGGCTATAGCTAGGTGAATCCATGTGCCGACGATCACGCTGTTCTCCCTAGCATTGCACGGCCGTCGATGATCGTCGCGCGAATCAATCGCCTCGAAGTGTTACCGCCGGGTCCACGTTCAAAGCCCGGCGCGCGGGAGCCCACATTGCCAGCACGGCGACGACTGTGATCAGCAACGGTGCGACGGCGAACGTCGCGGTGTCGCCGGCTGCGACGCCGAACAGGAAAGCAGCAATGAGGCGCGTGCTCGCGAACGCGGCGAGCATTCCGATGACCATGCCGCCGACCACAGGCCGCATGCTGCCCCAGACAATCAGCTTGCGGATTGCCGCCCCGCCGGCACCCAGCGCGACACGGATCGCGATCTCCCGACGCCGTCGTTCGACCGAATACGCCACCATGCCGAAGATACCGACGGCGGCAAGTAGCACGGCCGCAGTCGCGAAACTCGTCATGAGCAGCGTGTTGAAATCAGATCGCGCCGTGGAGCGTGCCAGCAGGTGGTCCATCGACCATACTCGTGTCACCGGCACGCCGCCGCTCGCCTGCCGCAGCTGTTCCTCGATCGCTGGCGCGATCGCGGCGGGCGCCGTGGCGGTGCGGATCACCCAGGCGATTGGCAACATGTGGAAATTCAGAGCGGTCAGCCGGTCAGTCAGCTGCGCCAGTGGCACGTACACGGTCGGGACGGCTGTCTGAGTCAGCCTGACGTCGCGAACGTCCGCCACAACGCCGACGATTTCGCGCGGCGCCTCCTCGAATTCCGGCCCGAGGCCTTTACCAATTTCGAGGTACTCATGGAGCGGGTTGCCGCCGGGCCAGAACCGCTGCGCCATCGTCTGGTTGATAAGGACGACCGGCGGCGCCGACCGATCGTCTGCATCGGTGATGCGCCGGCCGCGGACCGTCGCAATCCTGAACGTGTCGAAGAACCCAGCCGACACCATCCGCCATCCGGCCATCACATGATACGCGGTCGTCTCCAGCGGCCGGCCGACGATGTTGACGCGGAGCGACGGCGCATCCTGCAGCGGGACGCAACACGAGGCGCCTGCCGCCGCGACACCCGGAATGGCGCGCATTCGTCTCACCGCATCGTCGATGAGTCCGCTGACGGCCGACGTCGTGGAGAAGCGCGTTTCGGTCAGCGACATCCGCGCAGTGAGCACGTCGCGCATGTCGAATCCCGGATTGACCTCACGCAGCGCGATGAACGAGCGGATCAGCAGCAGCGCGTTCACGAGCAACACGACGGTCATCGCCACCTGCACACCGACGAGCGCGCCGCGCACACGCCCCTGTCGTGCGCTCGGACCGTACCGATCGCCTCCTTGAATGAGCGCGGACGCGACGTTATGACGAATCAGCCGAAGCGCGGGCACAAGCCCGAACATAACCGCGGCTGCGAAGGACACCATCACGGTGAAACCGAGCACGCGCGGATCCACTGTAATGTTGGCGCCGCCTGTACTCACGCGCGGCAACTGGGCGATGTTGACGGTGAGAAGAGCGCGAACCCCCGCGATACCGACCAAGATACCGAGAGTTCCAGCAACGGCCGCGAGCAGAACGCTCTCTGTCATGAGTTGACGGACGATGCGCCGCCGTTCGGCGCCGAGCGCGACGCGAATCGCCACTTCGCGCACACGTCCTGTCGCCCGAGCCACCAGGAGGCTCGCAACGTTCGCGCAAGCGATGAGGAGGACCAGGCCGACGGCGGCGGCGAACACGAACAGTGTCGGTCGCACATCCCGGATGTACATGTCCTGTAGGCGCTCTACACCGAAGCCATCCTGCGCGCGCAGAAAAGAAGGATGTGCGAGGCGAAAGTCCGTGGCCAGCCGCTGCAACTCGGCCTGTGCGCGTCGAAGGTCGATGCCGGGCGCCAAGCGGCCGGCCGCGCTGAAGAAGTTGCCGTTCGAATTTGCGGCGAGGTCCAATTGGAGCGGGACGAACACATCGCCGGGCGCGAACGGACCACCGATGGCCGGCCCATCGAATTCAGCCCCGAGGATCCCGATCACAAAATACGGATTGCCGTCCAACCGAATCGTGCGTCCGACCAGATGTTCGTCGCTACCAAATCGCCTGCGCCAGAGTCCCTCGGTGACGACGACCACGTGGTCGCCGCCGGGACGATCTTCAGCCGCTGAAAACCCGCGGCCCTGCACAAGGCGCGGGCCGAACAACCTGAAGAATGTTGCGCTGGCGTACACAACGCCGACCTGTTCGGGACGATCGGTTCCCGTGAGATTCGCCACGCCGAGGTGAAATCCAGTCAGGTCCTGGACGCTGGTCACGTGCTCCGTCCAGAACTGAAACTTCGCCGGCGATGCGACCGGGGACGAGGCCTCAGGCGACGTCTGGGTGACGAGCACCAATCGATCGGGATCGGCGTAGGGCATCGGCCGTAGGAAGACGGTGTTCACGACCGAGAACACCGCGGTGTTGGCGCCGATGCCGATCGCGAGCGTCACCACCGCAACGATGGTGAATATGGGTGATTTCCGCAGGGTACGAACGGCGAATCGCAGATCGTTCCAAACCGCGTCCATATTCCCTCTCGATCACACAACGCGTGGCAGGACTCGTTGCTCGTTCGACCATTTCGACCACACGACGTGCGTAGCATACGGCTAATCGGTAGACTGTAGACAGGAACCGAGAGTGGATCAGGTCCCGCGAATGAGCACAATACGGCGTCGAGCAATGACAGTCGCAGTGCATCGGCCGAGGATTCGTCAGGACAGTGGACTCGCACGTGATCTCTGATCCCAATGGTGGCAAAACATGGCGAGACAGCGGACCACCGAGGAATGGGCAGCAATTGCCAGCGAACACATTGTCAGCTGCACAGGCTGCTGTTCAGTTTTCGAGGGTGACTACGTCTTCGACGGCGACCGGACCGGCGTTCGAGATTTCCTGCTGTGGCGCATGGAAGTTCCGGAGAAGAAAGCCGAGGCCGTTGCCGCCCTGTTGAAGTGTTCGAACTGCCACGGTTCGATTGACGAGTGGGACGACATAGGGATCAAGCCCAACTACCAAGTCGAAGAAGACGCCGCTGTTGAGTTCGCGACCCGCCGATGGGGAAAGAAGCTGACCGACTTCGCCGCATTCCTGGCGACGTACCCGATGCTCGGAGCCGGACATCCGGTCGGAAAGCGTATCCTGCAGGAAATCGACAAGTTCCGAAAGCTCACATTGCCAGATGGCGTGTGGTTCCGTGGGAGACGGATCGACGCTGCCGGTCGAAAATTTACGCCGGAAGACATGCGAGTGCCGAACCCGAGCACCGTGGCCATCGGCGTGGGTCGATTCAATCATCCTGGTCAAGCGCACTGGTATCTGGCAGAGCAAGAGAGATCGGCCCTTGAAGAAGTGCTCGATCCCGGTGGAACACTAGGCTGGGTGCAGCGGTGGACAGTTACCGAAATGACCGACGTGCTGGACCTGGTGCTCGAAAGGCGTGGCTTCGAATTCTTCGAATCGTTTCTGGCTGACGAGGAAGCGGCGGCCGGCGTTGTTGGCGGCGCCAGGGCCAGCGAACTGCCCGTCCTGGCACTGGTAATGATGTGGGGTCAGCACCTAGACCGGCCGGTGGATCGAAAGGCAGGGTGGAAACCGGAATACTTCGTGCCGCTGTTTGTGATGGATGCCGCGAAGTATCGCGGCTTCCGGGGTGTCCGCTACACGGGCGTTCGCGGTGACGGCATCAACCTGGTGATCTTCGACCGTGATGCCCCGGTGACCAACGTGGGCGACCCCGAGATCCGCGAGTTGAAGGACCCTGCTCAGGACATCCCCGGCTTCTCCATGACGACATCATCTTTTGAAGAAGGTGGCTTCTGGCCGGCTGGCGATGGCAGTAGGGCCCGATAATCTCAGGCACCTCCGGACTGCCTAGCCGTCGGCTGCGTTGATTCGCGAGACTGAATGTTCGTGCCGTGAAATCTGCAGTGCCCTGCCATGCCCCCACCATGCGCGCCTCCACTGAGCCGGATTTAGGGCGATCACGAGTGGATGTCGCCCGCGATAGAGGCCGATCGGCTTAGCAATCGGCCGGCGAACGGCGCGAGCTGCGGAAGAACGACCGTCCGGAAAGCGGGAGGAAACGCGGTGCTGCTCGTGCACGCGTCCATGAGGATTCAGCTGGTCGCTAAGCGTCCTTTAGCCACTTCAGCTTGAACAGCTTCGACATGACCTTGTGCGCCGCCGCCCTGAAATCCTCGATCTCGCCATCAGATATGCCGGCGGCGGCGCGCTCGTGAACCAGCTTGCAGCGCAGGCCGTAGTAGAACTTGAGCTTTTTCCACAGCGTAGGGCC
>JBKPDW010000136.1:0-11842 GCA_046728115.1 Acidobacteriota bacterium
GCATAGCGCCAAGCCCTCCGTTCCGAACCCCCTAGGAATATCCCAAGGGGACTCAACCGGTACGAGCGTCTGACGATACGCCTTTCCGACGCGAGGCCGGCCGAGCCGTCCAGCTGGCTGAGCTGGAAGACTGGCAGTTTAGGCAGTTCAGCTCGGGAAGTCAAGCAGAGCCAAGATTTAGCGGCGGGACGCGTCTTCGTTAATGTACTTGCCAGGTCTCCTCGTCTTCCTCCTCGCTGTCATCATCATCGACATCGTCATCTTCGTCATCAATCGTAACGAAATCCTCGTCCTCGTCATCGTCGAGGTCGTCGTCATCTTCGAGATCGTCGTCGAGCCAGACCTTCACGATGCCGACTCCGTCGCTGGTTTGACCTTGTCGCGATTGGGTGGAGGGTAGGTTGTCCAGAAGTGGCGGCCACATCGCGGGCATACCCAGAACTGATCCGGTGTCCAAGCCATGCCGGGGCCGGGATCGCGCATCTCCATCTGTTCGCCGCAGCGCATGCACCGAATATGGAGACCGTGGTCGCTCATGGGCGCGATTCTATAACATGGCCAGGTGATTCCAGCGATCGTGCTCGCGGCCGGCCGTTCCTCGCGCATGGGACGCCCAAAGGCCACGCTGCCGATCGGCGGCAACGACACCTTTCTGACCCGCATCGTGCGTACCCTGCTCGAGGCGGACGTCGACGATGTCGTCGTGGTGGTTGGGCATGAGGCCGAACAGATCGTCACGTCGTTTGCGCCCAGCGGCCTGCCCGCTCGATTCACGATCAATCGCGACTACGATCGGGGCCAGCTGTCGTCGCTCCTCGCGGGGCTTCGTGTGGTCGATCGTCCGGCGGTTGCGGCCGTCCTGATCACGCTCGTTGATGTGCCGCTCGTATCCGTCAACACCGTCCGCGCGGTGCTGAATCACTACCGGCGCACGCGCGTTCCGGTCGTGCGACCGACCTCCGGCGACCGGCACGGCCATCCGCTGCTCGTCGATCGGTCGCTCTTTGAAGAGTTGCGCGCCGCCGAACCCGAGACCGGGCCCAAACCGGTCATCCGCGCGCACGCGTCGGCGGTGGGCGACCTGCCGGTTGACGATGAGGGTGCGTTTGTCGACATCGACACTGCGGACGACTATGCCCGTCTTGCCGGCGGCACGGCCTGAGGCGCTGCCTTCGAAACGTGTGTGCTAGCATCGGCCCGCCTCAGATGCCTCGCGTTTCGGCGCGGACTATCTTCCTTTCTTTGTTGTACGCGGCTCTCAGCATCGTCTTCTGCGCTCCGCTGCTCGCGCGGCCCACGGGACTCGGCATCTTCGACTGGGATCAGCACCTTTTCTACTACGCGCAGGTGATCAAGAACGTCGTCGAGTACGCCCAACCGCCGTTCTGGAGCCCCTGGTATTGCGGTGGGAACGTCCTCTGGCAGAACCCGCAGACTCCGTTGCTCAGTCCAGTATTTCCGATGACTCCGATCTTCGGCCTGGCGCTCGCGATGAAGGTGAACATCATCCTGCACTACTGGGCAGGGTTCCTCGGCATGCACCGGCTCCTGACACGGATCGTGGGGTTGAGCTTTCTGCCGCTCGTGGTGTATCTGGCCTCGGTGTTCGTGCTCGACGGCGCGCACGCGATGCATCTCGGGGTCGGGCACAGCGTGTTTCTGCCGTCGTTTTACCTTCCCTGGCTGCTGTACTTCTTTGTTCGGTCGGTGCAAACCGGCGCAGTCAGGCCTGCACTGTCCGCCGGCGTCATCCTGGCGCTGACGATCTACAACGGCGGTCTGCATATCGTGCCAATGGCGATTCTCGCTGCGGGCGCCTTGAGCGTTGGACTCGCGATCTCGCTCAAAGCGTGGCGCCCGATCGTGCTGGCCCTGCTCGTGGGCGTCATCGGCGCTGCGTACGCTGCGCCAAAGCTGCTTCCGGTGTCGCTCTTCGTCACGAGCGACCGCTTCTGGGACTCGCGTGACGAAGGCAGCGGCCGCGATCGCATGACGCCGGCGTTGATTTGGCGAGCCTTCACCGACTCGACCCAAAACGCGGGATCGAGGTTCCTCGATGCAGGCCAGCCACACGGCTGGGTCGAGTATGGCAATTACATCGGCATGTTCGGGACGGTGCTGATAGCTGCCAGCATCATCTGGTTGTTCGCGCATCCATCGGCGCCGAGTGCGCGACTCGGCATTCCAGTCGCATTCACGGCCGTAATGTTCCTGCTGTTGACCGCCGGAGATTTCAGCGGCGTCGCCCCCGCGACGCTGCTGAAACACGTTCCACTCTTTTCGTCGTTCCGATTGCCGAGCCGCTACACGGTTGTATTTGCTCTGTTCGGCGCGATGGCCGCCGGCATCGCGGCTCGGGAGGTGAGCGAGCGGATAGTCGTGAGTTCGACGCGCCGAATCGCAGCGGCGATGATCTGCGCCATTGCCTTGTTGCAATTGATTACCGTGAACCGCGTCCACTTTCAGAAGTCGTTTTCGCTGCTGCCGCTTGATACGCAGTTTCGCGTCTTGGGAGGAACCGGAACCCTCGACCGGGAGACGTTCGTCAACCCGTACAGGCCGAATGCTCCCATGCTTCGCGCGTTGATGAACGATCAAGCCGTGATGTGGTGCTACGAGAGCCTGCAATTGAAACGCGGCGCGGATTCCGAGCGGCCCCTTGTCTGGACGAACGGTCCGGCCACGATTTCGGCAATCGCCTTCACGCCGAATCGCGTGCAGTTCCGGGTGATCGGTGGACCCGAGGCCGGGAAAGTGTTCATGAACCAGAACTACGCCGAAGGTTGGCGTAGCACGGCCGGACCGGTGCAGCTCGATCCGCAGGCGGGAGGGCGCATGTATGTCGAACTCGCGCCCGGTCAGACAGGACGATTTTCGTTCTCGTTCGTCCCGCCGGGGCTCTGGGCCGGCGTCGTCATCCTCGCAATCGCAATCGTCGCGTCGATCGTGCTGTGGGATCGACGCATCGGTGTGGCGTGACGTCTGCGATCGTCTGGATCGCCTATGTCCTGATTCCGGTCACCGTTGGCGGTCTGATCGATGGTGTGCCGCTCGGCCTCGCCGACACCTGGGCGCTGGTCGCGATCCTCTGGCTCGTCATGCGGCGCGTGCGTATTCAGGGCGCACGCCTCGTGGCGATCGCGCTCCTCGCGACGCTCACGCTGAGCGCTCTCGTGCCCGCGGAGCGGGGATTTCGGGCCCGCTATTTCGCCGATGCCGACGCACGCGGACCTGTCGAGCGCAGCACCGAATATCCGGGCCGCACCTATACCCGAATCGACGAACGTCTCGATTTCGGCCCGCGCGTCCGCGAATTCCCACTGTGGTTCTTCAACGACATCTCGCGGTTCAATTTCCCGCTCGGTTCCGAGCCCGATCGTCAACGGCTGGCCTTCGCCGCGAATTGGGACGGCCAGTGGATGATCGATCAGCCCTCGACCCGGACGCTATATCTCGAAGCTCCCGGCGCGTCTGGTGAACTCGTCGTCGACGATGGCCGTGTCGCGGCGGTCGAACCGGGAAATGGTGTTCAAACGGTTTCGGTGTCGCTCGGCGCCGGATGGCATCGCCTCGTCATCCGGTTCGCGTCTCCCTACGGTTCGCCGCGCCGCTTTTCGGTAGGCGAGCTTCTTGCGGACGGACGACGACAGCCGTTTGACGCACGCGATGTTCTGACACGGCCGCTGGAGCGATGGCAGGCGGCAGTCGCCTCGCTGCTTCGCGTCGGCAAAACACTCGTCGATCTCTGCGTGCTGGCGTGGCTTGCGCTGCTCGTCGCAGGCGATCTTCGCGATCTGCGACATGGCAGGCGCGCCGACGGCCGCGCCATGTCGGTCCGCGAGCAGACGCTCGCGTGGTTCGCGGTCATCGTCATCGTCGATGCATTCGTGTTCGCGTCTGCATGGCTGCCGCGCCTCTGGGTGCTGAACGGCGGCGACGATCCGCTCACGTACGAATCGTATGCACGCGACATTCAGCTGAACGGGCTTGCTCTTCGGAGCATCAACGGACCCTATTACTACCAGGTTTTCTATCCCTACTTTCTTGCGGCGACGCATCGACTGTTCGGTGAGGGAATGTTTGGCCCGATGTTCGTACAGCGTCTGCTCAGCGCAACGGTCGGCTGGAGCGTCGTTCACATCGCTACGGCTATCGCCGGCGAGGAGGTCTGGCCGGTGGCGCTTGGCTGCGGCGCGCTGTTCGCGTACGTGAAGCTGACGCCGACCGCATCGGCGCCGTCGACCGAGTCGCTGTTCATTCCCCTGCTCGTCGCATGGACGGCCACCGTTGTTCACGTGGCCAGACATCCCTCGACACGTTGGGCAGCGGCCGCCGGCCTGCTCGGTGGCCTCACGGCGATCACCCGATCGACTGTTTTGCTCACGTGGGCAGCCATCTTTCCGATCTGCTGGATCGCGTGGCGAGGCGTTCGTCGGCGAGGACAGATTCTGTCGTTGATGGCCGCCTGTTCCCTTCTTGTCGTTTCGTCCGTCGCCATTCGAAACGGGATTGTCGCTCGTCAGTTCGCGCCGCTTCCGACGGAGGGCCCCATTACGCTTCTGGGAGGGAACGAGCCGCCAGCCGGCCTGACGCTCGACTACACGCGGCGCGGCCGGCTGTATGACCGGTTCGGCGTTCCCGCGCCGACGCGAACGGTTGTCGAGTACGCGATCACCGCGCCTGCCGCGTTCGCGCAGAACATGGGACGAAAAGCGCTCTTCGCCTTCGGCTTCTTCGAATCGTACGCTCCGGGCTGGGGACACTCGTTCTCGCTCATCGCGATTTGGGTTGCCGCTGTCGTCGGATTGTTCTGTGCGCTCGCTGCTCGCACGCTGTCGCCGTCCATCAGCGTGCTGCCGGCGCTGATTGCGGTCATTCAATGTGCGGCGGTGGTCGTGGTGTATCCGAAAGGCGAGCGGTTGATTCTGCCTTTCTATGCGGTCCTGGTCCCGTACGCGGCCGTTGCACTTCACCGCATTCTGGGCGTGGCGTTCAAGCAGGTGGAGACGATCTTTCCTGCCTCCGCTCGCGGGGCTGAAAGCCCCGCGCTACCAATGTTCCAAAATGCGCGGACTCTTGCGGGCCGCGGCCGACCCGCCGAAAGCCTCGCACGGCCGGCCGCAGGGCGGCCCTTTCGGGGTCGCGGGCGACTCGCCGGTATCGTCATCCTCGTCGCCGTGAGCGCGTACACCTTCGCTATCCGCACGCGAGGCATCTCGGAGCACTTTCTGATGCTGAGCGAACAGATCCGCGACTGGTCCCTGGCGCTCGGACCCTTTTCGTCCCTGCCGCGCGTCGGCACGCCGAGTACGGCCGGCGGAAACAGTTTCGGTCCCGTGTACTACTGGGTTCTATGGTTGATTCGTGTCGCTATCGGTCCGCTCGTCGACAACCTGCCTCATGCCGGGGGCATCGGGCTCGCAACGGGGCAGTCGATCGCCGACGCCGTGTTGTGCGCCGGAATCAGGAAGGCAAGCGGCTCGTGGGTGTTCGCAATTGCGGCTGTGCTGATCATCGCTTCGTCGCCCTTCGATCTCGCGTTGTCGTCCGTAATCTGGAATCCCGTACTGGCCGTGACGTTCGCGAAGATCGCGACCGGCCTCGTGCTGTACTGGCAGGACGCGTTGACGACGCCCAGGCGAATCGTGCTGGCGATCGTCGCGTGGTTCGCGGTCCAGGCGCACTCCGGCGCCATCCCGTTTGCGGGAACGATATTTCTCTGGATCCTCTGGACCGAGCTCCGGCACGGACCGCGCCGCTTCGTCATCGCCGCCATCGAAGCCATCTGCGTCGTCGCGCTCCTTCAATTGCCGTCCATGCTGGCTCCAGCGTCGGTCCAGCCGACCAAGATGATGATGGCGCTTTGGCACCCGCAGCCGCTTCGCGTCGGCGATGCGTTTCGCGCGATTTGCGCCGGCATCGAATCGATTGGTCTCTCGCCGCTGCCGTTTCCGCAGACTGCGCTAGTCCTGCTCGCTGCCGCGGTCGCAGTGCTGCTGATCTTCGGCGTACAGAGCAGCGTGGCGGTCGTCACGGTCGCGCCAATCGCGCTTGCCGTCGCGGTCTGGTCGCTGTGGCAGGAAGACTACGACGCGTACCGGTTTCTCACGATCGTTCCCTCCGCCTTGCTGATGATGATATGGCCGGTTCGGTACGCTCCATCACGTGCCGGTCGCGGTGCACTGACCGTCCTGCTGCTCGCGATCGCAATCCTCGTCCAGCCACCGCGTATCGTGGAGTCCGCGAAGGTATTTCGTATGCCCGAGTACGGCGTCATCGTGCGGGGCTCTCGAGCAGTGGTGCAGCGCGGCCAACCGGTGCGGCGCATCGAGGTGCCGTTTCTCCATCCGCTGAGCGATCCGGAATACGTGTTCACGCTGCTGGGCGGTCAGATTCGGCCGGACGCGCCGGAAATCGCCCGGATCACCGAGACGGGCGAGGTCACCTACGTCCGCTGACCGTCCCGGCCTCTCGATCGTGATGCCCGCCTACAACGAGGCCGCCAACATTCGAGCGGGCGTCCTTTCGCGGGTCGTCGAATTTCTCGAAGGGTGCGGTACCACGTTCGAGATCCTGATCGTCGACGATGGCAGCGCGGACGAGAGCGTGGAACTGGTGCGGGCGATCGGCGCGGCCGAGCCGTTGCTGCGACTCATTCAGACGCATCACGGCGGCAAGGCGCATGCTCTCGTCACCGGATTGCGCGCGGCGCGCGGAAGGATCGTGCTGTTCTCCGACATCGATCAGGCGATCCCCATCGCCGAAGCATCGAAACTGTTTCCCTGGTTCGACCGGGGCTTCGACATCGTCGTCGGATCGCGCGGTCTGAAACGGCGCCATGCGGCGCTGAGCCGCCGGGCGATTTCGTTCGGCCAGCTCGCCGCGCGAGTCGCGCTGCTCGGATTCGGCGACATCACCGACACCCAGTGTGGCTTCAAAGCCTTCCGCGGCGAAGTCGTGATGCCGCTGATCGATCGACTGGTCGTTTATGCCGGCGCCGCGGATCAGCGAGCCGCCGGCCCGAGGCTGTCGCCAGGGTTCGATGTCGAGCTGCTGTACGTCGCGCGAAAAATGAAATGTTCGATCAAGGAAGTGGCGGTCGAAGTCGATCATCGGCGACGCGGACCCAAGACGTCGCTCGTGCGCGACTGCATTCGCGGCGTGGCGGACCTGATGGCGATTCGTGCGGCCGACAGGAAGGGACGCTACGGTTGAAGTCGATCCGCTGACGCAGGCGATTGCGCGTCGGCGCGCGCGTAACCCTGGGGAAGCAGTCGGGCTGGTGACACGAGTGGTCGATTCCGGACAGCTCGGTCTTCGATCGCAGTCTACCTCTGCGGGACTTTCAGAATCTCGCGGCCTGCGCGTGTGGGATGATGCCACGTTGCGTTGATGATCGACGCGCAAAGGAGAGCGGGCGATGGCGAATCCATTCGTGCACATCGAACTCAACACCACCGACACGAAGAAGGCTAAGCAGTTTTATGGACAGCTTTTCTCGTGGCAGATGGAAGACATGGAGATGGGGCCGGGCATGATGTACACGATGCTCAAACCCGGCGAAGGTCCTGGCGGCGGCTTGATGCAACAGATGATGCCGGGCGCGCCGTCAGTGTGGCTGACCTATGTGAACGTGGACGATCTGAAGGCGTCCACGGCGAAAGCCAAATCGCTCGGCGCGCAGGTGATGAAGGACGTGACCGAAGTGCCCGGCATGGGCTGGTTCAGCATCATCACCGATCCGACCGGGGCGCATCTGGGCCTCTGGCAGGCGATGAAGAAATAAGGCGCGCCGCACATGGTTGCCGGCGATCACGCCACCTGACCGAGCTGACGCGACGCCGGGAACCCTCGTGCTAAAATCAAAAGTCATCGTCCCAAACGTGGGCCAGTAGCGCAGTTGGGAGCGCGCATGAATGGCATTCATGAGGTCACGGGTTCGACTCCCGTCTGGTCCACCACTTAAGTCCCACGCCGTCAACTACTTCCCGTTCCGGCCTCCGCCGTCTCCAACATGTCTCCAAAATTTCGGCGGTCGAGCAGGCGAATCGCACTCTCCAACGCCGCTGGACTGAGGTGCATGTACCGCTGCGTCGTGCGGAGATCCGCGTGGCCGGCGAGCTCCTGAATCGCCCGTGCTGGCGCCCCACGCATTGCCAAATGCGAACAGAACGTGTGCCGCAGGATGTGAATCCCCCGGTGCCGGAGTGTCGCTGCTCGCGCCGCGTGGTCGACATGGTCGCCGATGATCTTCTCGTCCACGCCTCTGCCAGAGCGATCTGAAAAGACCAAGGGTCCGCGGAGATGCCTGGCCGCCTGCAGCGCGGCGGCCAGTCGCGCCGTGAGCGGGACGTATCGCAAGCGGCCGCCTTTCGGTGCCTCGGTATGCCCCTTCCAGACGGCCCGCTGCACACACAGCTGACGCTTCTTCACGTCGATGTCGCCCCATTCCAGCGCGGTAATCTCGCCGCGCCGAAGACCCGCCTCGCCACCAAGGAGCACGACGAGGTACGCATCGACCCCGCGCCTTTTCGCCGCGGCCACTAACCGCTCGAAGTCCTCGAAGTCGTGGAACGGTGCTGACGGCGGCGGCACCGGCAACAACCGAACGGCACACGGCATCCGTTCGAGGACACCCCACTCAACCGCTTTCTTCAGCAGCATGTTCAGCACCGTGAGCACGTTGTTCACGGTCTTCGGTGCTCTGGCTACCAGCGTTGCCTTGAGCTGTTGAACACGCTCAGTCGAGATCGTATCCAGCCGCAGGCTCCCGAATTGCGGAATCAGGTGAACACGGCCGATCATTTCTTTCGCCGCGATCCCGCTCGGCTTTTGTCGGTTTGCGCGCGCATGGCCGTCAAGGAACCGTGGCCAGAAGTCTTGTAACGTCGGCACCTCCTTCTGGTCTGCGATGGCACTGCGAGGTCGCACGAGCTCGTCATAGCGATGGCGCTCACGATCCTCGCCCCAGCGCTGCGCTGCCGACTTCGACGCGACCGGGGCCTTGCGTCGGAGCCGATGTTCAGATTGGTCAGGAAGCGTGATACGGATGTCGACCTCCCAACCGCCTCGTCGATATGGTCGAACTGTGACGCTCATCGCCTTACTCCTTCAGCGATGGCGCGCACTTTTGGCCGAGCCAGTCTAGCAAAACATCGCGACGCACGAGCAGGCGACGGCGGATCCGCGTGACGCCCGGCAACTGTCTGCGGCCGGCCATCACGTAGATGGCTTTTCTTGTCGTGCGCAGGAGGGCTGCGGCTTCGTCAACCGTGAGCAGGAGGGGCAATGCATGCACGTTGTTCAACATAGCGGCACCCGAGTCCATTCCGGCCTTCGCGGTTTCGGCCGTCGCCTTGAGGGCGACGGCCGGAACAGTGCTGTGTCTTACGAGTCCGACGCAACGGCCGCGCGCTCCTCGTACTCGGCGAACGCGTCGAGCACGAGCTGACGCACGCGCTCCTGCGCGCTGACGTCGGTGATGGGCCGCAGCAACGCGAAGCTGCGGCGCTCACCATTGACGGCGTACTGACGCGCCGGGAACGTGACATTGCGGCCACCACCGCTTCGGCGCTCCCAGACGCTGAAGCCGATCAGCTTCAAGCCTTCGAGCTCGCCGTCGCTGAAGTGCAGCTCGGCATCGGCGAGTTTGCCGGGCGGGTTGCCTTTTTCGTTCGGCGTGATTTTGACGGTGAGACTCATGACGGAACCTCCTGAAAAGCTCGCGGTGCTCGCGAGCGGTTGACGCGAACGATGCGGTGCCGCGCGTCATGCGTGCACCTCGCCGGCGACGGGCGCCTCTGGAGGCGCTGCCACAGCCGGTGCTGCAGGGTGTTGAGACCAACAAGCCTGGGATCCGCAGGAACGACCAGATGGCGGTGTGCGAGGTACTTGGCTTCCTGCCACGCGCGCTGCATCCCATCGACGATGACCAGGCGCGCTGGCATTCGTCCCAGGAGTTCGTCGTACGGGACAGGGTCTGCGACGTAGCCGACGATGTCGGCGAACGGCCCCTCGTCGAGCGTGATCGTGTTCGGCGAATCGAGCACCCGCGACGCCGTCGTCACGCACGCGAAATAGAGGCGCGTTTCAAGGCCGACAGTGACCGTGATGCTCGGCGTCCTCGTCGACAATTGCGGCATGGCTGGTTCCCTCCTTTCGTGGGAAGTCACGACCGTGACCTGTGTGTTGTGCGCGAGCGGATTGGCGGGCCATCACGTAAGAGCAGGCCCTGGGGTCGACCGGCGCCGCTGTCAAGGCCGCCAGCCCCGAACGGGGTCGGAGCGAAGCGGAGAGCCTTGACAGCGCGGCGGCGAGCACGAGAATCGCGACGGTGATGACCCGCGCGTCCACACGCGGGCGTGTTAGTGGGATTGCTCGTAGAGACGTCCGGTCCTTTGGAGCGACGCGACCTTGAGGTGCGACCAAGCGCCGTTAGCGAGAACGTGATGCCGAGTCGTCTCGCGACATGGGTGAGATCGTCAGGCCGCCAACTGTGACGCAACGCGATCGCGACGGCGATCGCGTGCGGAAATTGGCGCACCGTGAGGTGGCGAACGTCGCCGACAAGCTCGAAGAAACACTCGTCCGCATGAAGCTCGTCGAGCAGCAGGGTGAGGAGCGCTTGCGACCAACGGAGTGTCGAAGCGCCTTTCGCGAAGAGGTCGAGGAAGCAGGGACGCAGCGTGCGGCGCCAGCTCTCGAGATCAGCGCGATGCTGGCTCCAGAGCCGTTGCAGACGGCGTCGTTCGGCGGCGAGGGCGAGACGATACGGCTTGCGCATGGCACACACCTCCGGTCAGAGCCACCACGCTCCGAGACGCCGCACTCAGTGCGACATCAGGCGAGCGCGTGTGCGGGCTGGCCTGAGGCCGTGCCTCGCGCTAGTGATGGGAAGGGGCCGCGCGGGGCTGGAGCCCGGGCGGCAAGACCACGGTCAGTGGACCGAGGTGATGAGGCGACTGGCGGCGCGGTCGAGGGCGAACCGTCCATCCTGCCAGGGCGTGCGCTGACTGAGTCGCGTCAGTCCTTGCGCGTAGCCCCAGACCGATCGGGGATTCGGCTCGTGCGCTTCCGCCAACGTGTACGCCTCGGCAGCCTGCTTCTGCGATACATCCAGTCGCTGAACGACTGCCTCGAGGACCGCGTCGCGCGTCGGCCCGAGCTCCTGCGTCGTCGCACGTAGGAGCACGGCGCGATCGTTCGCGGTGTCAGCGTCGAGGGCCGCGCGAACGCCGTCAAGCGACGTCGTCCACGCCTCCTGAATCGACGCCCCGACGTGCCGGCGCCGGAAGCCGGCCACGTGCTGAAAACCCCAAATCAGGTGATTCGCGCACACCGCGCGAAACAGGAACAGATCCAGGGTGAGGGCGGCGGCCCCGACATCGCTATTGCGCAGGATGAACCCGCGAAACAGCCCGGCATCGGAGCGATCGGTGGGATCGTCGAGAGCACGGTTGCCATCGACGAGGAACAGAAACATGTCTCTGTCTCCCAGGTAAGCGCCGGACGGTACGCGTTCGGCGCCGTATTCGCCGTCCTTGTATCCGAGCGGTAAGTGCCAGGCCGGGTGCCCGGCCATGAGGTCGAGCACCCGGCTGGCCAGCTCGTCGTGATGGACCCGCGCGTACCTCTGAGAGGTAATCGCGCGGACGGTCCATGGCGCGGTGCGCTCGACGAGCAGCTTGTGCTGCTCGCGTCGCTGCCGCTGAAGCCCGAAGTTGACCGCGTTGGACGCGATCGCCGCGGGCAACGTGCGGAGGTACTGGGGCGGCGCGCCCGCGATGGTCGCGAGCTGTCCGAAGCTCCAGTGCGTCAAGCTGGCGATGCGTCCCGACGCCTG
>JBKPDW010000137.1:0-20050 GCA_046728115.1 Acidobacteriota bacterium
GCTGTGGGTTGGTTGGCAGTTCGACGTGGCCCGACGGCCCGGCCTCGTGCGCGTGTACACGCCGACCGCCTCGGAAAACGGCCAGGCGATTCGCGGGCTCGTTCGGAGCGACTTCGTGGTCACCGAGAAGGAGAGCGACCATTCGCTCGCCGATCGCGACCACATCGCCTACCCCGTTCTGGATCCGAGTTCGCTCGACAACGTGATGACCGTGCGTGACTCGGTCGAAGGGCCGCGCCGCGTCGTCCCTCGCGATCAATGGAGCTTTGCGAGAGTGGATGGAGGGAACACCGTCGCCGATCCGACCCGCGTATACCTGTCAGCGAAATTCGAGCCCGGAAAGATTTACGAAGTTGTGTACACGGCGCAGGATCCGCCGGTCGTGGGTCTCGGACCGGCGGCCATTCGAGACGTGATCTCGATGCTGAAGTACAGTCAGGGCGGCGATGTGCTGTCGTCGCTGTCGATTCCTGCAGGGTCGATCAGCCGCGCGATTGCGTTCGGCATTTCCCAGAGCGGCCGCTTCCTGCGGACCTATCTATATTACGGGTTCAACCGCGACGAAGGCAACCGCAAGGTATTCGACGGCGTGATCGCTCAGGTCGCGGGCGCAGGGCGCGGCAGCTTCAATCATCGGTTCGCGCAGCCATCGCGGGACGGACATCCGTACCTGAACTTCTTCTATCCAACCGACATCTTTCCCTTCTCAGATGTCGCTCAGCGTGATCCCGAAACCGGCGTCACGGATGGCTTGCTGACGCACGCCGGCGCGCCGGAGCTGCTCCCGAAAATCTTCTACACGAACTCTGAGTACGAGTATTGGGGCCGCGCGGCATCCCTCATCCACACGACGATCGACGGCACGGCCGACGCGCCGCTGATGGACAACGTACGGATTTATCTGCTCGCGGCGGGTCAGCATGGCCCGGCAGGATTTCCTCCGACACAGACCATAGGACAACAGCGCAACAATCCGCTCGACTACCGGTGGGCGATGAAGGCGCTGCTCGTGGCGATGGACAAGTGGACGGCGGACGGAACGCTCCCGCCGCCGAGCCGGTACCCACACATCGCTGACGGCACCCTGGTCGCTCCTGACAAGCTGCGATTCCCCAGCCTCGCCGGTGTTACGACGACGACAGCTGTGCATCGCGCCTACCGGACCGATTACGGCCGCGGATTCGGCAGCGAGGGCATCGTGACGATCGAGCCTCCGCGGATCGGCGCGGCATTCCCGATTCTGGTGCCGCAAGTAGACGCCGACGGCAACGGCATCGCCGGCATTCGCATGCCGGAGCTGGCTGTACCGCTCGCGACGTATACGGGCTGGAATCTGTTCAATGAACGCTCGGGACCAACCGGCGCGCTGTCGAGCATGCAGGGCTCGTACATCCCGCTCGCCCGTACGAACGCCGACCGGAGCCGCGCGAATGACCCGCGCTCGTCGATCGAGGAGCGGTATCGTGACAGGGATCAGTACGTGGCCATGGTCACGAAGGCCGCGCAGGCGCTGGTCGATCAGGGATTCCTGCTCGCCGGCGATGTGGACATCATTGCAAAGAACGCGGGCCGACACTGGGATTACATCGCGTCTGCGGCCGCAACGTCCAACGGCCGACCTTGAAGCTCAGGGTCCTCAGCTCCGTGTCCACCCGTGGTCACGAGGTCTGAAGTGCCATATTCGCAACGTGCTTCTGGAACGGCATGGCAGGTTCCGACGGGCGCTCGCTGATAGGACGCCAGATTGCGTCCTACCAGATTCTGTCGCTCCTCGGCGCGGGCGGGATGGGCGAAGTCTACCGTGCGCGGGACGATCGCCTCGGGCGCGAGGTCGCGATCAAGATTCTGCCCGTGGCTTTTTCAGCGAACGAGCATCGCCTCAAACGGTTCCACCAGGAAGCGCGGGCCGCGGGCCAGCTGAATCATCCAAATGTCATCGCCATCCATGATGTCGGCGATTACGAAGGTTCACCGTACCTCGTCTGCGAGCTGCTCGAAGGGGAAACGCTCGGGCAACGAACAGGCGGACATCCGGTGCCGGAACGTCGAGCGGTCGAATACGCAATCCAGATCGCTCGCGGCCTTGCCGCCGCGCACGACAAAGGGATCGTTCACCGCGATCTCAAGCCCGAGAACGTGTTCGTCGGTCACGACGGGCAGTTGAAGATTCTCGATTTCGGTCTGGCGAAGCTCGTCGGACCTGAACCCGCCGACGAGGAAACGAGAATCGCCGATGGTGCCACGGAAATCGGCGCCGTGCTGGGAACGCCGGGTTATATGTCGCCCGAGCAGGCGCGCGGGCTTCCGGCCGATCAACGGTCCGATATCTTCAGCCTCGGCGCGATTCTCTACGAGATGCTGGCGGGACGGCCTCCGTTTCGTCGAGACACGATCGCCGACACGGTCAGCGCAATCCTGCACGAGGAGCCGCCGGAGCTCCCCGATTCGACGGCCGAGTCGATAGCGCTCGATCGCATCATGCGTCACTGTCTCGAGAAGGACATGGTCGCCCGATTCCAGAATGCGCGCGACCTTGCATTCGCGCTCGAGGAACTGCTGCCGCTGACGGCATCCGGAGGGGCGCGGCCGGCGAAGGCGACCAGCGGACGGAACGGGATGCTGGTGCTTGCGGCCGGTCTGCTTTTGCTGGCAGGTGCGGCAGCGGGAGCACTGCTGGCCACGCGCAGTGCGCGGAGTCGTCCGGTGCGCGAGGTTCGCATCCATCGGCTGACCGATTCGGCCGGGCTCGAAGAGTTCCCGGCGATATCGCCGGACGGTCGATCGGTGGCGTTCACGGCGGAAGTCTCCGGCAGGCGTCAGGTGTTCGTCCGGCTCATCGCCGGCGGCACGCCGCTGGAGATTACCCGCGACTCGAGCGATCATCAGTTTCCGCGATGGTCGCCCGATTCGAGCTCGATCGTGTATTTCTCGCCTGCCGCTCCTGGCGAGATGCGCGGCACGATCTCGGAGGTCTCGGCGCTCGGCGGTCCGCCGCGTCGCCTCGCGGACAGTCTTGGCGGCGGCGTCGACGTCAGCCCGGTCGACGCTCGGCTGGCGTTCTTCAAGCTCGCGGGCGAACGCATCCAGCTGGTGACGGCGCCGCGTGACGCGTCGGGCTCCGCCGTCGTCGCCGAATTTCCGAGCGTGACCTACTACCTGTATCCGCGGTGGTCGCCGGACGGGAAGTGGATTGCTTTTCAGCGCGGCGACAGCATCAGGTTCGATCTGTTCGTTGCGCCGGCAAACGGCGGCGACGCTCGACAGCTGACGCATGACAACAACATGATCAGCGGATTCGCGTGGACGCGCGACAGCACGGCTCTCGTCTACAGCTCGAGCTCGGGCGATACGATGCCGTACCTGCCGACCATGCGCCTCCGGCGCGTCGGATTGCGCGACGGCACGGTCCGTGATCTCACGGCCGGAGATGCATCGTACGTGCACCCGGATATCGGTGAAAACGGCGCGATCGTGGCCGGCCGCGTCCAGCTGCAGAGCGACATCTGGAAGATTCCGATCGAGGGATCGCCTGACGAAAATGTGCGGCGCGCCGTCCGGGTCACCCGTCAGACCGGCGATGTCCTCACACCGTCTGCAGGCCCGCGGGATCGGGAAGTGGTCTTCCTGTCCGACAGCGGGGGACACGCCAACCTCTGGGTGATCGACACGACGAGCAGCGAGATGAGGCAGATCACCCGCGAGCGCGATCCGAATGTCGCGGTCGGTGTGCCAGTCTGGTCGCCAGACGGCACGGCGATCGCATTCGTCTACTCGCGCGGCAACCCTGGACTGACATTCGGTGTGTGGCTCGTCAATCCTGATGGCAGCAACCTGCGCAGCGTCGCCAACCCCGGCCTCGGTCCTGCCTGGTCGTCCGATGGCCGCTGGCTGTATTACGCCACGCGTGGCGCATCCGGCACCGACGTGTCGATGAAGAAGATTCCGGCCGAAGGCGGAACGGCCGTTACGGTGACCAACGAAAAACTGCGGAATGTCATCGGCTCGGACGGGTCGATGGTGTACTACACCTTCGAGCGTCCGCTCGTGGACGGGCGGCCGGAGTTCGAGATTCGAGTAGCGCGTCCCGAGAACGCGTCCTTTCGAGTGCTCGCACGGATTCCTGCGTCGCGCGTGCCCATGTGGCAGATCGTCAATCCTTCGCTGTCGCCCGACGGCGCGTGGCTGGCGCAGGCGCTCACGGATGGAGTGACAACGAACATCCATCTGCTCTCCACCGCGACCGGCGAGTGGAAGCCGATCACCGACTTCGGCGACCGCGCGACCTTCATCGCGCGTCGGGTCTCGTGGTCGTCCGATGGCCGCTTTATCCTCGCCGCTGTCGGCGAAGGCGACGCCGACATCGTGCTGCTGGAAGGGTTGGCGACTGAATAAGGCTCTGAGTAGAAAGGAGGTCGTATGCGCGTTGGTTTCACGGCGCTGCTCGCCGGCGTGTTTGCCTGCTGGGTCTGGTTCGATGTCCGGGGGCAGACCAACGCGCCGATCGTCAGCGGCGCTCACCGGTTCGAAAGGGTCGCTGAGGGCATCTACTATGCGACGGCTTCGGGCACGATGAGTGTCGGCGCCAACTCGCCGATTATCGTGAACGACGAGGACGCGCTGGTCATCGATTCGGAGATCACACCGGCCGCGGCACGGGCGCTGGTGGCCGATCTCAAAGCCGTTACCAACAGGCCGGTGCGCTACGTAGTCGACTCGCACTATCACTACGATCACGCGTTCGGAAATCAGGTGTTCGCGCTGGACGCGCAGTTGATTGGCCACGACAACACGCGACGGCGGCTCCTCACCAATGTGATGGAGCAGTACACGTACCTGAACAGCGTTCAGCCAGTGCCCGCACGGGTCGAGGCGCTCAAACAACGCATTGCGCAGGAAACCGATCCACAGCAAAAGGCGGCGCTCGAACGGCAAGTCGCCAACTCGCTCGCGTATCTCGAGCAGGTGAAGGAAATCAAGGTCACGCCACCAACGACGACATTCGATCGGACGATGACGATCCATCGCAGCGGACGCGAGATGCGCCTGTTGTACCTCGGTCGCGGGCATACCGACACCGACGTCGTGGTCTACCTGCCAAAAGAGCGCATCGTGTGCACCGGCGACCTGATGGAGTCTGTCGTCTCGTACATGGGCGATTCATATCCAGAGGAATGGATCGGGACGCTCGAGCGGCTCAAAGCCATCGATTTCGATACGGTGATGCCTGGACACGGAGTCGTGTTCAAGGGCAAGACAAAGATCGAAGCGTTCCAGAAATATCTGCGCGATGTAATCACGCAAGTTACGGCGCTGAAGAAACAGGGCTTGTCTGCTGATGATGCCGCGCAGAAAGTGGACGTCACGGCATATCGCGACGAGTTCGCGTTGATCCGAGGCGTCGGCATCGATCCAGCCGCGGTTCGGAGGATTTATCAGCTGGCCGACCACCCGGAACCGCCGCAGTGATTGCTAGCGAGGCGGAGCCTCAAACGCTCCAGCATGTCAGGCCGCTCCGCCTCGCTAGCGAGAGAAATCTGTGCCTAAAAGTGGGGAGGTAGGATGCGAGTGGTGACCGCTGTCGGCGCAGTGTGCGTAACCTGCCTCGTTGCTCCGCTGTTGTCTCAGCCCGCCAGAACAGCGAGCGCAACCATCTACGAAGGCGGCCGCCTGATCGTGGGTAACGGCAGCTCTCCCCTCGTGAACGCCGCGTTCGTGGTCGCAGGCGGACGGATCACGGCAGTCGGCCAGATGGGCAGCGTCACGGCACCTGCAGGCGCGACGCACGTCGATCTGACGGGCAAGACCATCATGCCAACGATGGTCAACGTGCACGTCCACATCGGATACGAGGGCTACACGAGCTGGGGCGCCGAAAACTACACCGCAGAAAACGTACTCGACCATCTGCAGCGCGAAGCGTTCTACGGCGTCGCGGCGACGCAATCGGTCGGGAGCAGTCCCACCGATCTCTCGATCCGCTTTCAGCAGGATCAGCTGGCCGGCAAGTTCGCGCCGGCATCGCGGTTCTTCTTCATGCCGGGCATGGCGCCGCCACACGGCGGTCCCGACGCTGTTCTGCTGAAGGGCACGACGGCGCTTCACGCCGTCTACGAGGTGTCGACCGCCTCCGAAGCCCGTGCCGCCGTGCGGACGATGGCCGAGAAGCACCTGACGAACGTCAAGATCTGGGTGGACGATCGGCGCGGCACCTATCCGAAGATGACACCCGAGGTCTACACCGCGATCATCGACGAGGCGCACGCGCACCACATGCTCGTCCACGCCCATGCGACGACGCTCGCCGATCAGAAAGCAGTCGTGCGTGCCGGGATCGACGTGCTGGTGCACACGGTCGGCAGCGAGAAGCTCGACGACGAATTCCTGGCCTCGCTCCGGGAGAAGAAGCCGTACTGGACGACGGTAATTGGGCTGGGCGACCGGACCGAGATCTGCGACAACGATCCGTTCGTCGATCAATCGCTGCCGCCGCAGGTCGTGGCGAAGATTCGGGCCACCACGGAGGCACGCGGTCTCGCGCCGAGTTGTGGACCGCGGGCCCCGACCGCGGCCGCCCGCGACGAGATGCTTACCAATAACTTCCAGAAGATGATCGCGAGCGGCGCGCGACTGGTGCTCGGCACCGACGCCGGCATTCATCCCGGCTATACGTTCGGGTCGGCCGAACACCACGAGATCGCACGCTGGGTGCAGTTCGGTCTGGGACCGTCCGACGCCATCGTCGCAGCGACCGGGCGACCGGCCGAGCTGATGGGGATCAAGGATCTGGGAACGCTCGAGGTCGGGAAGAGCGCCGACTTCATCGTGCTGAACGCGAATCCGCTCGACGATATCCGCAACACGCGGCAGATCGCGAGCGTCTATCTGAGTGGTGCGGCGCTCGATCGTGCAGCTCTCGTCGCCAAATGGACGAAGTAAAAAAAGTCTGAAGTCTGAAGTCTGAAGTCTGAAGTCTGAAGTCTCAAGTCATCAAGCAGTCGTTTGCAATTCGTGCAGGCGGGCGTACACGCCGCCGATTGCGAGCAACTCGTCGTGCGTGCCGCGCTCGACGACCTCGGCATCCTTGATGACGAAGATGACGTCGGCGTGCCGTATCGTGTGCAAGTGGTGGGCGATGACGATGCAGGTCCGGTCCTTCATCAGGAAATCGAGCGCCTCCACGACCGCTTTCTCCGACTGTGCATCGAGTCCGGTCGTCGGCTCGTCGAGAATCAGAATCGGTGTATTGCGGACGATCGCGCGCGCAATCGCGATGCGGCGGCGTTGTCCTCCCGAGAGCGTCACCCCGCGTTCGCCGACCATCGTGCCGTAGCCCTGCGGCATGTTGACGATGAAGTCGTGCGCGTGCGCGATCTCGGCGGCCTTGATCGTGTCCATCGGATCCGCGTCGGGCCTGCCGTAGGCGATGTTTTCCCAGACGGTTCCGCTGAAGAGGTAGTTGTCCTGCAGGACGAAACTGATCTGATCGCGCAGCGATTTCAGCGTGAATTTCTTGATGTCGATGCCGTCGATCTTGACCTGTCCGCTCTGCGGATCGAAGAAGCGTGGAATCAGGCTCGCGATCGTCGTTTTTCCGGTGCCCGAGGGGCCGACGATCGCCGCAATCTGTCCGGGTACGACGTGGAAGCTGACATTCTTCAGGATCTGGATGTCGGGGCCGTAGCTGAAGTTGACGTTCTCGAATTCGATCTGTCCCTTGAACGCCGGGGCGTTGCCGGCCGTCGGGAGATCGGTGACGCGACTCTCGCTCGACATCACTTCCTGGACACGTTCGAAAGCGATCGCGGCCTTCGAAATGGTATTGGTGAGTTTCGAGAGCTCGCGCATCGGCTTGTAGCTGTTCTTCAGATAGATCAGGAACACGATCAGGACGCCCGTGCTCAGCTCGCCGCTCAGCACGAGGCGCGCGCCGTAGCCGAGCACGAGGCAGGTTCCGATGGCGACGATGATGTCGACAAAGGGCGAGAGCTTGGCCTTCATGCTGCGCGCCGCCAGCGCCGCCTGCACGCTCTGCCGGCTCTCCCAGTTGAATTTGCGCTCCTCGTAGTCCTCGCGGGCGAAGGCCTGGACCACCTGGATCGAGCTCAGGATCTCGGCCACGCCCGAGAGCATCTCGGTCTCTTTCCGACGGACGGCACGCGAAGCCTTCTTGATCCGCCGGCTGTAGAAGTAGACGACGGCGAACAGCAGCGGCGCGACTGACAGGGCGATGAGGGTGAAGCGCCAGTTGATATAGAACATCACCCCGATCATCCCGACCAGCGTCAGGAGGTTGACAACGATGCCGAGCAGCGCAGTCGTGATGAAGTCCTGCACCGCGTCGATGTCGCTGGTGACTCGACTGATAAGATCGCCCGACCGCGATTCGCCGTGCTCGAGGAGCGACAAGCGCTGAATCCGCTGGTAGAGCAGCAGCCGCATGTCGTGCGACACCCACTGGCCGACGGTGGTGGTCAGGTACTTCTCGAAGTACGAGCTGATCGCGCCGACCACCGCGATCGAAACCACGGCAACCAGCGCGAAGTTCAGGACCGCGATCCTGTCGTTGCCCAGGAACTGAACGATTGGCATCGCCCAGTCCGGCAGTTTCTTGGACTGCAGGAGGTTGTCGACGACGATCTTCACGGGCCACGGCTCGGCGATGTCGGCGAGCGTTTCGCCCAACACCGCAAAGATCGCGAACACGAGCGACTTGGCATGCGGCCGCAGGAAGTTGCCGATTCGCAGCTTGCCCGACGCCGCTGGTGCGGGCGCTTCCGTTTCGAGCGTCATCGACACACGGTCACCTGCGAAAGAGTCTGCATCAGCGGCCAGGCGGCGTGTAGGACACGGGCTTCTTCACAGCCTGATCCACTTCTTCTGGCGTCTGCAGCACGGTTGTCTTGAGGGTGACGGCGCCGCTGGCGTTGATGGCCAGGGACGCCGCAGTCATTGAAACGTTATCCGGTGCGTCGGCGATGACCACCGCGTCGTTGTCGCCGAAGGCGAAGTAGAAGGCTTCGACTTTTGCGCCCACGCTTTTGAGCGCCGCTTCGGCGGCCGCGCGTCGTTTCGTACCGCCATCCTTCATCAGGCCCTTGGCGCCATCGATCGTGTAGCGTGCTTCGAGCAGGTATTTCGGCATATCTCGCCTCCTTCTCGTATCTGGGAACCGGGCGATTGTACGCTCGGCAGACCACCGCCGCCAAGGCTGCGGCGTGTCTGGCCGATCTTCACGAATCCGTTCACCGAAGAAGGAGAAAAGCCTCTTCAGCGGGCGATCTTGGCCTCAAATGCGCTGATCGTGCACACACGTTGCGACCCGGTGGCACCTGGCATCGCGTCATCGGGCACCCTGGACGTGGATGCCGCCGCCAGGCCTGACGACCGCTCTCGCGAGTCGCGACTTAACGATTCGGAACTGAATCTCCTGCTTATTTCTTCGTCGTCAAGGTTTCTTGAGCGGCACGGTGGCTTCAGCCGCGCGCTGGAGTTCGGCCCGCCACCAGGCGTCGGAGCCGGTATGCTGCGCCTGGTTGATGCCGATCACGATCACGTCGGTCGGATCGACGTTCGAGCCGTCGACCACGAGCGTCGAGTACTTGGTTTCGCGCGGATCGAGCGACCGCCGGGCCGGCGCGGTCTGTCTGGCCTTCAGCGTGCCGTCGGCCTTGAACAGGAACGCCATCACGGTGATGGTGTCGAGCTGCTTCTCGGTGAGGTTCGTCACTGCGTAGAGGACGACGGGCGGGCCCTCAGCCGGTGTGAGAACAGTGGCGCTCGCAATGCGCGCGGGCGGATCGGCGCCTTCAACGATTCGCGCCGGGCGCTCGCTTGGCGGCGCGGCGACGAGCAGGGCCAGAGTCATCGACAGCAATGTCATACCGGCAGCGTAGCACTCAGGCGTCGCACACTGGCAAACCAACGCATGCTCGAGGTTCTGCTGGCGTCCTGGGAGCGGAACAACACTATTCTGCTCAACCTGCTCCGCTCTGAACACGAGGGCGCGCTGGAGGCCAGGGCGATGGAGGGCAGCCCATCTACCTCGGAGCTGTTCACACACATCCACTTTGTACGACTCGTGTTCGTCCTCGAAGATGCCCCCGAGTTCGCAAGGACCCTACCGGAGAACCAGTGGGCCGTCGAGCGCAACCGCGGCCGCATCGCGGAGATGGGGCAGTGCGCAGTCGGGAACCGGACGACGGGCCGGCGATTGACGAAGACGGCGCAACTGATACTCGATAACATCCTGCCGACAAACCGGCAACAAAGGTGCGCCGCGGACAATACGCTTTCTTTACGCAACGGGGAACGCCAAAGCGCGATTCATCGTTGTGCGCCTCGCTCAGCTTGACTCCTGCCGTTTGCAGATGAATCATCCCGCACTCTGATCGAGGAGGCTCTTATGAAACGACGATGGTGCCTTGTCCTGCTCGCGTCGGTCGCACTGGCGTTTCCAGTCACGGCCAAACAGGGAGGAGTCGGGTCGGCGCGTCTCCAGCTCGTGGAAGCGGAGATCGAGGATTTGTTGAAGGCACAGCAAACGGGGCTCGCCTCCTCGGAGCAACTCGTGCAGATGTACCTCGCGCGCATCGCGGCCTACGATCAGGCCGGTCCGCACTTGAACGCCTTCATGCACGTGAACGAGCATGCGCTCGACGTGGCTCGCGAACTCGACGCGGTCCGACGTCATGGCAAGCCGCGCCTCCCGCTCTACGGCATTCCCGTTGTCCTCAAGGACAATGTCGACACGGCCGACATGCCGACCACGGCAGGATCCGTCGCGCTCGGAGGATCGATCCCGCCCGACGACGCCTTCATCGCGCGCAGGATTCGAGAGGCTGGCGCGGTCATCATCGGAAAGGGAACGCTCACGGAGTTCGCGAACTTCCTGACCAACGGAATGCCGGCGGGCTACAGCTCGCAGCTGAGACAACAGCTTGGCGGCGGCGCCCTCGTCGGTTACGGCTTCAACCCGTACGATCCGAGGACCGATCCAAGGGCCGGTTTGAACGACGGGCGCCCCGCGCTGTCGCCGGGCGGATCCAGTTCGGGTCCGGGGATCGCCATTGCCGCCAATTTCGCTACCGTCGGCATTGGCACCGAGACGTCCGGCTCGATCCTCAGTCCTGGAACGCAGAATCTCGTCGTCGGCATCAAACCGACGGTGGGCCTCGTGAGCCGAGACGGGATCATTCCAATCACGGCCGATCAGGACACCGCCGGCCCATTCGGCCGGACCGTCACCGACGCCGCGACGCTGCTCGGCGTCATCGCCGGATTCGATCCCGCTGATGTCGCCACCGGTGCGTGCCTCACGCCGGGCAACTGTCTCGACGACTACACGAAATTCCTCGACAAGCATGCGCTTCGTGGCGCGCGCATAGCGGTTCCGCATTTCGGCTACTGGACCGACACCAGCGGCAATGTCAACCTGTCCGTGCAGCAACAGCAGGTGATGAACGACGCGATCGCCGTCCTGCGGGCTCGAGGCGCCACCGTCCTGGATCCGCTCGAGATTCCGACGCAGCAGGATCTGAACAACTTTCCGGGCTGCGGTGCGCTGCCGATCCCGCCGGTGTGCTCGACCGTGCTGCTGTACGGATTCAAGCGCGATCTGAATGCTTATCTCGCGAGTCTGGGGCCGTCGGCGGCAGTGCACACGCTCAGTGACGTCATCGCCTTCAACACTGCGCATGCAGCGGTGGCGCTGAAGTACGGTCAGGTACTGGCGATCGCGGCCGATTCGCTGGACATCAGCCCGGGCAGTGCCGACACTATCCGATATCAGAACGATCGCGCGAAGGATCTGTCGATTTCTCGGGGCGGACTGGACGCAATCTACAACGGGCCCGACGGCGTACCGGGGACGTCCGACGATGTCGACGCGATTCTGTTTCCGGCCACCCGTGGCGCCAACATCGCCGCCCGCGCCGGATACCCGAGCATCGTCGTGCCCGGCGGATTCGTGCCGAATCCTGCGGTGCCGCCGCCGCCTCTCTTGCCGCCGACGCCGTTTCCTCCAGGGTTCAACGCCAGCCCTGCGCCGTACGGCGTGACGTTTTCCGGACGCGCGTTCAGCGAACCGGTTTTGATCGGGCTCGCGTATGCGTTCGAGCAGGCGACGCACCATCGTGAGCCGCCCGAGAGCACGCCGCCGCTGCCATCCGACAGCCTGGGTCGCGGCAAAGAGTAGGAGACGACAACTCCTGCTGGATCGGCGCTCGCTCGAAGGAACGCCGCCGAGGCTGGTCGCACGCACGGTCTATAATCCGGCGCGATCGCAATTCGATGGCGTTGACGGTCGGTGAGCGGCTCGGCGGCTATGCCGACGAGACGCCCGTGGCCACTGCCAGCGCCCGCCACATCCAGGTGGTCCTCAACTGGACAGAAGAGCTGAAGCAGCGGGTGCCGGTGCGGTAGTTACTTCCTGAGCGTCACTTTCTGGGCGCGCCAGTTCCAGACCTCGCCGAGCCACAGATCGTTCTCGGTCCGGCAGTCGATGGCGTTCACCATGCCGAACTCCTTCGGCATCTTCCCGGCCTTGCCGAACTTGCCGACCACCTCGCCGCTGAGACGGACCTTGTAGATCTCGCCGTGATCCATGCTCTCGGGGTCGTTCGAGTTCGAGCTATACAAGTACTGTGTGCTTCCGCTCGAGACGCAAATCGCCTGCGGCGTGCCGACGCTGGTGATCTGCGACTTGAACGTCCCGTCGCCGTCGAACACCTGGATGCGGTTGTTGCCGGCATCCGCTACGTAGATGTTACCGGTTGAATCGCTCGCAATACCCCGGACGCCCTTGAACTGGCCCTGGCCGGATCCGCTGTTGCCCCAGGTCTTCAGAAAGTTGCCGTTCTTGTCGAACTTTGCGACACGGTTGTTCGTGCCGTACCCGTCCGCGACGTAGATGTTGCCGCCGCGATCCCACGTGACGTCCGAGGGCCGATTGAAGGTGTCGCCGTTGATTCCGGCGCCGGGTACACCGCCGCCTCGCCCGCCGCCGCCGCCGCGACCACCTTCTGTGCCGCGTCCGCCGGCGGCCGGAGCCGCGCCCTCGGGCGTGACGTCGAGTTGCCGGGCGGGCGTGCCCGCGCCGGGCCGAACCGGGATGTTCTCAGGCTTTCGGCCGAGGACGAGCAGGTAGCGGCCGTCAGGATCGAACTTCACGACCTGATTTGATCCCGCGTCGACGATCCAGATGTTGTCCTGCGGGTCGACTCGCACCTGCTGCGCGAAGTTCACCGCGTACACACCTTGTCCGATCTCCTTGACGAACTTGCCGGACTGATCGAACTGAAACAGGCGCGAGCCGCCATGATAGAAGGTCCGCTCGTCGCCGAGCGTCGCCGCGCCGTGACCGGTTCGCGCGTAGACGAAGAGGTGGCCCCGCGAGTTGGTTGCAACGCCGGCCACTTCGCCGAACGAGGGGAGCTGAATGATGTCCGCGTTCGCGTCGAACGCGATCTCGGGGACTGATTGAGCGAAGAGTCCGACGCCGGCCGCGAGCAGACCGACGACGATCAGGGACCGCAAAAACCGCGAAAGCGGCAGAATTCTCTTCATGGCCGCCTCCTACTTCTGCTGGCTCGAGCTGCGAGTCCCCTGCGGACGCAGCAGAATCTTCTGAACGCGCCACTGGGTGATTTCCGCGACGTAGAGCTCGTCAGGATTGCGGCAGTCCATCTGATGGATCGCGCTGAATTCCTTGAACCCATGGCCAGCTTTTCCGAATCGGCCGATGACGGTTCCGTCGAGCTCCATCTTGTAGACCTCGCCGGTATTGGCCGCCTGATCAAAGTTGTTGCCGGTGGGAAACGAATTCGAGCTGAAGAGATATTGATGCGGTGTGTTCGAGATGCACACCGCCCACGGCGCGCCGACATGGTCGTACACGGCCTTCTGATTCAAATCGTTGTCGAGCACGATGATGCGCGAGTTGCCGCGATCGGCGACGTAGACGTTGCCTTTGGCGTCCACTGACATGGCGTGCGGCGTGCTGAACTGCAGCGTCCCGTTCCCGCGGGTGCCAACCGCCTTGATGAAGCGGCCGTTCTTGTCGTACTTGACCACGCGCGAATCGCCGTAGCCGTCGGTGACGAAGATGTTGCCCTGCGGATCCCAACCGAGGTCGGTTTCGCGATGGAAGGAATACGGCCGGTTGGCGCCCGCATACTGTCCGCCGCCCGGCAGCAGCGAGAGTTGTTCGAGCGGATCCGGCCGCTTGCCGAGCACCATCAGTAGCTTGCCGTCGGGACTGAATTTCTGGATGACGTTGGTGCCTTCGTCCGCCGCCCAGACGTTGTCGTCCTTGTCCACGCGGACCGCGTGGGCGAACGAGAACCCGTAGCTGCCGGCGCCGAATTCCTTGACGAAGCTGCCGTTCTGATCAAATTCGAACAGCCGAGTCTCGCCGCTCCGCGTGTACACGAACACGTGGCCTTTCGAGTTGGTGGCGACGCCGGTGCCTTCGCCAAGATACAGACCCGCCGGCAGCTTGAAGAAATTAGGGACCGACTCGAACGGAATTTCCGGTGCGCTGGCGCGGGCTTTGGCTGGCGCTCCACCGCCTTGAGCGAACGCTGGACCAGCGGCAACCAACGCCGCGAGGGCCATGAGGGTGCACGAACGTCGCATAGGTCCCTCCTGAAAGATGACGGGTCGCGGACAGGCGAAGACTAGTCAGTTCCCCGAGCAAAGTAAAGAAACCGTTGCGTGATATTTGGAGACAATTGGCGGTCGTGAGTCGGATCCCGATCCATGTGATCGGATTCGTCATCGCGATGCGTCACATCGGTGCAGGAGTTCTTGCGTGACCGCAGCACCTTTACGATAAACTTGCGCGAGTTTCACACTTCGATTCGAGTTTCTTGCGGTTGGTGTCCACGCGGCGGCTCAGAGGAGGTCTCCATGACTCGTCGTTGTCTCCTTGCCGTTCTCTCCTCCCTTTTCCTCATCCTTGCGTTCAGCTCAAGGGCACTCGCCCAGGGCGCAGGCGGGAGCGCCGAACTCAACGGCACGATCGTCGATCAAGCGAAAGCCGTGCTGCCAGGCGTCACCGTCACGGTGACGAACCAGGCCACCGGGCAGACGCGCCAGACCGTAACTGGGGCCGAAGGCCGCTTCGTGCTGGCGACGCTGGTCCCCGGTACCTACACCGTCAAGGCGGAACTCTCCGGATTCGAACCAACGACTCGCACGGGTCTCGTGTTGAACGTCGGACAGGAGATCTCCGTGGCGCTGACGATGAACCTCGCGGGTGTCAGGGAAGAAGTGACCGTCACGGCCGAGTCCCCGGTTATCGAAACGACGTCGAGCAAGATCGGCACGAACATCACCAGCGACGAGATCGACAACTCGCCGAGCGCGAACCGAAGCCAGTTCAGTCTGATGCAGACGATTCCCGGTCTGGTCCCGACGCTCCAGGTCGGATCGTTCGAAGGCGGCCAGTTCAGCGCGAACGGTCAGGCGACGACGAACAATTTGTTTCTCGTCGATGGTCAGTACAACAACGACTCGCGGCTCGGCGGCTCACAGGGGACGCAGGCGCGCGTCACACTCGACACGATGTCCGAATACCAGGTGCAGACCCACCAGTACGGCGCGGAGTTCGGTGGCTCGACGGGTGTGGTCGTCAACGCCGTGACGAAGGCAGGGAGCAACAGAGTGTCCGGCCGCGCGTTCGAGTACTACCAGAGCAACAAGCTCCAGGCGACGGACTACTTCCTCAAGCTCAAGGGCGAAGAGAATCCAGACTCGGGCAGCAACGTCTTCGGCGGCAGCGTTGGCGGGCCGATCATCAAGAACAAGTTCTTCTACTTCGGCAACATCGAGTACGACCGCGCGCACGAAGCGGCGAACCTCAGCTTTCCGGCGATCGCCGCGCCGCTGGCCGTCTCGTACTCCACGACGACCGACTTCAACGGGCCGAATACGTTCGCGCGGTTCGATTACCAGTTGAATGGGAACAACTCGCTCAGCTTCCGCTGGACGCGCGAGCGGATCCTGACGCTCCGCGACACGATCGAGGACGACCTGGCGATTCCCGATGCGGCGCGGTATGAGAACGATTCGGGGGATCAGGTCTACAGCGCGTCCTGGACATCGGTCCTGAACAACCACACCACGAACGAGTTCAAGGTGGGCCACGTGCGGGAAAACCTGCTGCAGGGCCCGAAGTCGCTCTTCGCCGACACCGGGTCGACGTCGGCGTTCTTCGACAGCAGTTGGGGGTTCGTCGGGTTCGAGGGCCAGGATCCGTTCGATCTCGGCGCTCAGAACACGCACCCCGATTTCATCGCGGCCAACCGGAACACGTACGGCGACAATGTCATCCGCGACTACACATTCGACGACTCGCTGACGTGGTTGAAGTCGGGCTGGCACGGCGAGCACACGCTCAAAGCAGGTGTGTCATTCAGTCGCAACGCCGCGACCCCTTCGGGCGCCGGCGCGAATTTCATCGGGAACATCACGTTCCCGACCGACAGACCGTTCAACGCGGCGGATCCGACCACGTATCCGTTCCGCTTTCAGATCAGCATGGGTCAGGTCGATTTCAACGTGGTCGACCATCGGCTCGGTTCGTACGTGTCGGACAAGTGGACGATCGGCAACAACCTGACGTTGAATCTCGGCGTCCGGTACGACTGGCAAGGGGCGACGCCAGACGACAAGAGCGCGTTCGGCCCGCGGTTTGGGTTCGCCTATAACCTCGGCGGCACAGGCAAGACGTTGGTTCGCGGCGGGATCGGCAAAGTCTTTCAATACACCCAGACGCCGATTCTCATCACGCTCGCGCAGCGGCAGGTGATCGCGCCGTCTCTGGCCTACGACACGATGCAGGTCACCTCTCCAGTTGCGACGGGCACGTTCCCCGTGCGCGCTGGCGACCCGAACGCCACGGCATGCCTCAACGTCGTGGCCGGACCAACCGCGGGCGAAGCCGTCATGAGCCCTGCGTGCAGGTCCTTCCTCGTGGGCTTGCGCAACCAGGTGCTGGCGGGCGGCGTCGTCAACAACGTCACTGCTGGCCCCATCGTCGACAGTCCCGATCGGCAGATGCAGTACACCTGGGCATTCAGCGTCGGGGTGAAGCGCGAGATCGCAAAGGACATGGCGGTCTCGGTCGATTACGTCGGGAACCGCGGACGCGATCTGACGGCGGTCATCGACATCAACGAAGGACCCGTCAACCCCGCGACCGGTCGCGTCACGCGATTGGGCCAGAGCATCTTCAACCCGAACAACATCCTGGGTCTGCCGCCGGAGGCGCTGAGCGCGACGTTCGTGCAGTTCAATCAGGAGCAGACACGGCCGGAGTTCAACGCCGACTACAACTCACTGGAACTCGAGCTCGAGAAGCGGTTCTCGAACCGGTATTCCGGCCGCGTCAGCTACACCTTGTCGCACTGCAATGACGTCGTCGCGCCGCTCGCGGTGCTCGGCGCGTCGGACACGAACCCCCGTGCCGACTACGGCCGCTGCGCCCGCGACAACCGCCACGCCTTCGCGACGAGCGCGAACGTGCAGCCCTGGAGAGGTCTCGGCGGAGGAATCGTGTTCCGGCGCTATTCAGGTTATCCCATCAACGAAACCACCGGGGTCGACAGCAACCTTGACGGCACCAACAACGATCGACCGGTGAAGGGACGCGACGATCTGACGATGCCGATTCGATCGCCTCTCGATGCGACGGGAATGGCCATCCGGAACGGGATGGACGGGCAATCGAAACTGATCCTGGACGGTCGGGTGCAGTACATCTGGCGCCTGACGCATACTCAGGCGGGCGTATTTCTCGAGATCTACAACCTGACGAATCACACGAACTTCGGCGATCCAACGGGCGCGAGAAATTCGGCGAACTTCATGATCCCGATCGTTGCAGACAACCCGCGGACGGCCCAGATCGGTTTTCGTTTGACGTTCTAAGGCAGGATGGGGGGATTTGAGGATGTGAGGATTTGAGGATGTGAGGATTTGGGGATGTGGGGATGTGGGGATGTGAGGATTTGGGGATGTGAGGATGTGGGCATCTGAGGATCTCACATCCTCACATTCTCACATCCTCACATCGCTAGACCCCCTTTCGACGTCCAGACTTCCTGGGTCTGGGACGACTTTTGGGCTTGTTCATTTCATTCTGCCAGGCCAGCGTCATCGCCTCTCCGACCGTTTCCTCCTCGGCTTGATCGAGGATGACCATCGTGGCGCCCTGACGCCCCCACGCCCCGCTGGCGGGCTCGAACATTGCCGCGTGCTCGCGCAAAACGACCCTCTGCTGGTCGGGCGTCAGCTTCACCATTCCTTTGCGGCGGTCCGGCGACAGGGTCGCGAAAATGCGGCCGTTGACGCGGAAATCGGGGTGTCCCATGTGGGCGCCCTCGACGGCGCCGTCCATCCCGAGCGCCAGCTTTCGAAATCGTTGATCGGTCATCTTCGGGCCACGATCCTCCGATATCAAGTATGATGGAAGGTCCCAAGACGTTGAAACGCCGGTTTGCCGCCGCCGCCTCGATTGCCGCCATCCTGGTGGCCAGTGCACCGCTGCGTGCCGCCGACAGCCTGGTCCTCAGCCGCTTTGGCGACTACCTGGACTCGCTGCGCCTGCAGGCGGGCATTCCGGGTCTGGCCGCAGCCATCATCGGGACGAGCGACATCGCGTGGGAACGAGCGTTTGGCCAGCAGGACGTCGACCGTCTGGTTGCCACCCGCACCGACACGCCCTTTCATCTCGATGGCGTGACGCAGACGATCACGGCCGCTCTCGTCCTGCACTGCGCCGAGGAAGGACGCCTGTCGCTCAACGATCCGCTCGGGCGGTTCTGGCCGGCGAATCCTGACGCAGGCGCAACCCTGCGCCAGATTCTGACGCATACATCCGCTGATGGAAACACGTTCTCGTACCGTCCGCAGCGGGTGGACAGTCTGGGATCCGTCGTCGAGTGGTGCAACGGTGTGCCATTGCGCGGCGCATTCTCGAAGCTCTTCGATCGCTTTGCGATGGTGGATTCCGTTCCGGGCCCCGACGTCATACAGCTGGCTTCGCAGCCGGACGGCATCATTCAGGCGGACATCGCACGTTACCCGTCGGTGCTCACACGGCTGGCGGTGCCCTATGCCGTCGATCGCAGCGGCCGCCCATCGAAGTCGCAGTATCCGGCACGAACGCTGACGAGTGGATCGGGAGGCCTGATTTCGACGGTCAGGGATTACGCGCGGTTCGACGAAGCGCTCAAGCTGGGCGCGCTCATCAGCCCCGATATGTTGACTGCCGCGTGGACGCCGGCGTCGACGCGCGACGGGCGGCAGCTTCCGCACGGACTCGGGTGGTTCGTGCAGAGCTACAACGGCGAGAAGGTCGTCTGGCAGTTCGGACAGGGCGACAACGCCTCGTCGTCGATGGTCGTGATCTTGCCGGCGCGCTCGTTGACGCTGGTGCTCGTCGCGAACAGCGACGGGCTAACGAAGTCGTTTGGATTGGAAAACGGCGACCTCAACACGTCGCCGTTCGGGAAGCTATTTCTCGGCCTGTTCGTCAAGTAGACGATGCGCCGAGTCGGCCCGCTGGTCCTCGGGCTGTTGCTGATGGCGCGGTCCGTTCCGGCGGCGGAGAAGCAGATTCGGCCGTACGTCGGCCTCACGTTGGACGGCACGACCACGTTCATCGACCTCGAGGACGCGGCGAGCGGTCCCAACGGGGTGTTGGGCGTTCAGGCGGTCTGGCTCGGCGAGATCGTTGGAGTCGAAGGGGACCTGGGGTGGGCGCCCGGCTTCTTTCAGGCCGGCAGCCAGCACCTCGTCCTTGGCAGCTATGTAACGACGCTCACGGGGAGCGTCATCGTGGCGATGCCGCGGAGGTTGACGGAGTATACACTTCGGCCGTACCTTGTGGCGGGCGGCGGGCTGATGCACGTCCACATTAATGATGTGCTCGATGTGCTCCACGTCCATCAAAACCTCGCCGCGCTGTCATTTGGGGCGGGTGCCATCGGGTTTGTGACGAGTAGTGTCTGTCTCTTATACACATCTCCGAGCCCACGAGACCGCA
>JBKPDW010000138.1:0-14945 GCA_046728115.1 Acidobacteriota bacterium
GCTCGATACGTCGTAGGCGCGAAGCAGATTGATGCGACCGACCGGCTGGTTGGAGTTCCAGGCGTAGTAGCCGTCGAAACCGACCCCGAATACGATGCCTTCCAGAGCCGAGCGTTCGGGCGGCGGCGCCTGCGGATCCGACGCATCGGCAGGGGGATTCGGCGTGGACCCGTCCTGCTCCGTGTGTGCCGCTGCCGCGGTACCCCACGACACGAAACCGACAATCACGATTACCGCGACGACCGCTCGCGCCGTGACGTACGAACTCGAGGGCATGAACGCAGCTCCCATGTGACGTTTCTCAGCATAGGAACCGCGGCCTAAAAGCGGGCCTAAATCGAGCTAAAAACTGGCTTAAAAGCTAGCGAGGCTCCGCCTCAGACCATCGAGAAGAAACTGCACGGTCTAGGCGGGGACGCTCACGAGGCGGTAACCGACGAACGGCTCGGTGATCAGGTAGCGTGGATTGCTCGCGTCGGGTTCGATCTTCTTACGCAGCTGTGCCATCAGCACCCAGAGGTGCTCGGGTTGCTCGACCGCGTTTCCGCCCCAGATCGATTTCAGAATCGTGCGATGCGTGAGGACACGGTCGACGTTGTGTGCGAGCAGCGCGAGCAGTTCGAACTCCTTCGGTGTGAGCCGGATTTCCTCGTCGCCCCGCAGGACGCGCCGCCTGTTGTAGTCGATGACGAGGTCCGCCACCGCAAGCCGTTCCACTTCGGGTCCAGCGGTATCGTCCAGTCGTCGAAGCGCGACGCGAATGCGCGCGAGCAACTCGTCGGATCCGAACGGCTTCGTCACGTAATCGTCCGCGCCGATATCGAGGGCTTCGACTTTCTCCGCCTCGGCGCCGCGAGCCGAGAGGATCACGATCGGCGCTTTCGACTCTTTTCGGATGCGGCGGCACACTTCGGTGCCTTCGATATCGGGAAGACCGAGATCGAGAACGATCAGATCGGGGCTGCGGTCCGCGACGGCGCTCAGCGCTTCCCTGCCGGTACCGACGACCTCGACGTCGTAGCCCTGGGACCGCAACAACGGCGCCACGGCGCGCTGGATGACCAGCTCGTCGTCCACGAGCAGGATGCGGGATGGTCGAGTCATTTCACTTCGGCGGGGACGACGATCGTGAAGCGAGCGCCGCCATCAGCGCAGTTCTCGGCCGAGATCTCTCCACCCTCGACCGCCAAAAGGCCGCGAGCGATCGCGAGGCCCATACCTGTACCGGACCTGCGCAGTGTCGCATCGCCACCACGGTAAAACCGTTCGAACAGATGCGGCAAATCACCCGGGGCAATGCCACTGCCGTGATCGCGGACGCTCAGCGTCAGCCCAGCGTCGGTCACGGTCGCGTGGATCTGGATGCTCGATCCATCCGCTGAATGGTGAGCGGCGTTCTCCAGCAATTGCGACAACGCCGCAGCAGTCAGGCGGGGATCGAGCCGAACGAGCCGATCCGATACGACCGAGAGTTCTACTGTCCGACCGCGGAGAGCAGGCTCCACCCGACTTCGCGCGGCATCGACGATTTCAGACGGCGCCACCCACCTCGCATCGCGCGTGACGGCCCCGGCGTCGATTCGTGCCATCTCCAGGATGTTCTGGAAGAGACGGGTCAGGCGATCGACTTCCGTGGCGATCAGCTCGCTCTGCTCGCGACGCTCCCGCTCGTCGGGCCACGACGACCGCAGGTTGTCGGCGGCGACGCGGATCGCCGTCAGCGGCGTCCGCAGGTCGTGCCCGAGCGACGCGAGGAGCGCCGATTTGAGCGCTTCGCTCTGACGGGCGAGCTCGGCCGTCTTTCGCTGATCGAGGAACTGCGCGCGCTCGATCGCGATCGAGACCAGCCCCGCGAGCGCGTCGAGCGTGCCGGCTTCGATTGGGCGCCCCGCCGCAGCAAACAACCCGATCGACCGTGTCCCCAGACGAAGCGGAACAACACGCACATCGTGGCCCGCCACGCTCAGCCTGCGGTGCTCGGCGCGGATCTCGTCGCTGGCGCGGGATCCGTCCCTGGTTTCGACCGCGCTGAGCGCAGCTGAGAGGTCGGCCGAATTCAGTGTCTCCGCTCCCAACGATCCCGATTCGAACGTGATCCATTCCGTGTTGCGCAGGACGCAAATCGCCACGTAGTCCAAATCGAACCGCCGCGCGATGAATTTCGCGAGCGATGTGTTCGCGGCTTCCCCGTCCGTGATCAGGAGGACGTCGCGACTCAGATCGAACAGCCGCGCGACCTCGTCGCGCCGGGTCACGGCTTCCTGTGTGCGGTCCCGCGCGACCGCGGAGAGATTGCTGGCAACGAGGCTGACGGCGACAAAGGCGAACAGCGCAATCCAGTTCTGCGGGTCGACAATCGTCAGGGTGCCGACGGGCGGCAGGAAGAAGAAGTTGAGCTCGAGCATGGAGACGAACGAGAGCGTGACCGCCACCCACAGCCGCGCTCGAGCGGCGGTGAACAGAACAACGACAAGATAGCTCAGCGCGACGGTCGTTGCGTTCGATACCTGCGGCCATTGCCGGAACAGCCAGGTGAAGAGCCCGATCGCGAAGCATCCGATAACCAGACTGCGCGCGTCGGCCGAGACGCTCATCCGGGCATACTAGTGCAGCGGCAGCTTCGCCGCGTCTTCATTCTGTTGCCTCTGTGGCCTACGCCTCCGCGAAAACCGTGTTGTGGCCGATGCGCTCGAGCTCGTCGGCGATTCGTTGTTCGCGAGTCGGCCACCACCACCGTCGCCGTCCGCCAAGGACGACCATCGAGCGGCCCGGAAGCATCCATCGAAGCGCTTCGTCGTATCCGCCGCAGACGCAGAGCCTCACCGTAACATCGACACCAACCTGACGCGCCAGCTGACGGTAGTCATCGACCAGCCTTCCTGCTTCCGCGGATTCGTCAACCGATACGACCGACGAATCAGTCTGCGGAACGAGCAGGATCACGCGATCGACGTTCAAGCGCCGCGCGACCTGCCTGGCTTCGATCAGAGCGGCTCGCGTGCCTTCCTCGGTGGTGGCGATGACCTGCAGTTGCAGGACCTTCACCCCTCGACGATAGGAGGCAACGCCTAAAATCTGGCCAAAAAGTGCCTAAAAGATGCGCTAAATCACCTCATAACACGGTTCCGTGGAGGATCAGCAGGCCGACGCTGAAGTAGATCACGAGTCCCGTGACATCGACGAGCGTGGCCACGAACGGAGCGGACGACGCCGCCGGATCGAACCCGAGCCGCCGCAACAGGAACGGGAGCAGCGATCCGATGAGCGTACCCCAGAGCACGACGCCAACCAGGGCCAGCGCGACGGTGACGGCCACGAGACCCCAATGCTCACCATAGATCGTGGAAAACGCGGACCACACCGCAATCCGGACGAAACCAACGGTCCCAAGAATGGTCCCGAGCGCCAGGCCTGCCCCGATTTCCCGCCGCATCACTCGCCACCAGTCGCGCAGCGTCACTTCGCCGAGCGCCAGCGCGCGAATCACGAGTGTCGAGGCCTGTGAGCCCGAATTGCCGCCGCTCGAGATGATGAGCGGCACGAACAGCGCAAGGACTACCGCCCTGGCGATCTCCTTCTCGAAGAAGCCCATTGCTGTCGCGGTGAGCATCTCGCCCAGGAAGAGAGCAGTCAGCCAGCCGGCGCGCTTCTGCACCATCTTGCGGAACTTGATCTCCATGTACGGCTCGTCGAGCGCTTCGGAACCGCCGAGCCGCTGGATGTCTTCGGTCGCCATCTGTTCGGCGACGTCCAGCACGTCATCGACGGTCACGATGCCGATGAGCACGCCAGCCGTGTCGGTCACCGGCAAGGCGGTTCGATCCTCTGCTCGGAACACACGCACGGCCGTTTCCTGGGCGTCCGTGGCTTTCAGCGCGACGAAACGCCGATCCATCAAGCTCTTCACGGTGTTCTCAGGCGCCGTCAGCAGAAGCTCGCGGATGCGGATGTCGTCGATCAACTGTCCATTGTCGTCGACCACATAGATCACGTTGAGCGTTTCGCTGTCCCGGCCGTGCCGGCGGATGTGATCGAGCACCTGCGTGACGGTCCAGTCCTCCTTCACGCGGATGTAGTGCGGCGTCATCAGACGTCCGATCGAGCCTTCCGGATATCCGAGCAGCCGCACCGCCTCCGCCCGCTCCTCCGGCGTGAGCAAGGCGAGGAGCTGGCGGGTCGCCTCCGCGGGCAGCTCTTCGAGCAACGTGGTGCGATCGTCCGGCGCCATGTTGTTCAGGAGCGTCGCCGCTTCTTCCGACGCCATCGCTCGCAGCAAGGCGTTCTGCTCGTCCACCGACAGGTATGCGAAGGTTCGCGCGGCCGTCGTCCGCGGCAGAATGCGGAACACCAGCACGCGTTCCTCGAGCGAAAGGTCCGCGAGCACCGATGCCACATCGCTGGGCGGCCGATTGCGAAGCACGTCGCGAAGACGCCCGAAATCGCGTTGACGGATCAGCGGCGCGATTTCGTCGGCGGGTCGCAGCGTGTCGCGCACGACCTGGAGCGCGGTATCGCGGTTGGGACCGGACAATTCGTGTTCCATATGCAGCAGTGCCGCGCGCACCACATCGCGGTGGTGCACGCTGGGACCAACGGCTCGGACCACGTCGAGCCAGAGCCGATGGATGTGTGCGTAGTCTTCGGGACCGAGAGCAGGCGCATGGGCGCCCAGGTGATAGGCGGCCGTGCTGCCGCGCGGATGGTGGACGACAAGGCGGACATCGACGGCCGACGGCTTGCTCGAGCGCTCCCACGCATCGCCCAGCAGCCGCGCCTGATCGTCGGCCGAAAGGGTTTCCGACTCGCCGACGTGAATCTCCGACGACTCGAGGCGCAATGCCGTTTCGATTACGGAGTCGAACACGTTTGCACCGGGAACGATCATCAGTTGAACGGCATGACCTTCACGCTCTGCAGCCGCGATCACGGCGGACAGCAGGCGGCGCTCGTCGGCGGTCGCGTGGAGATGCTGCTGCGGATCGTCGGGAACGTCGACGCCTACGAGCCGCACCGTCATCGCCACGACGTCGCGATTGCCCGCCGCGCGGAGCGCCGCAATGAGATGCGTCAGCACGTGTGGGCGGCGGACAGGCACCAGGAAGTTTCCAGGCCGCGCTTCCACCTGACGCAGATCCACATCGTCGGAGGGCAGCAGTTGAAATTCATCGAGAGCTGTGTTGTCGCCCGCGGGCTGCGAGGCAATCGAGCGTCTCGAGACAGCGAGCGTCATGGTCAGCGCGATGACACACGCAAGAGAGGCAAGCGTCGGCGCGTCGCCTTTCGCGATCAGGCCGCCGATTGCGATCGACAGGATCACCACAGCCGCGATCAGAGCCATCGGCCACTCGTGGGCGCCGATCCTCAGATTGAACGGCACGCGGTACGCGCGTTTTTCTGGTCGGGATTTCCGGTAGCGGATGAGAGCAGCCAGCTTGAGAAGGGCCGTCACGAACACAGCCATGGCATAGCCGCGAGCAATCCACGACGTCTCGCCGGCCGACACGAGCACGATCAAGACTTGTGCAACTGCGACCGCGTCGACGCTGCGCCACGGCGTTCCGAATCGGTGATGCAGCGCACGCCAGCCGCCGTCCACGATTCCTTCGTCAGCGAGGCGCCCGATCAGGGCGTGGGCCATCGCCGCGGCCGATCGCATGGTCTTTTCGAGGAAGACCGTTGCTGCAGCCGTCACCAGTGACAAGAGCAAGACGCGCAGCCACGCCTGGGACGCCAACTCGTACGCCACTCCCGCGAGGGGCGCGTGGCTCCACGCGTCCTTGTCGCGCACCGTCGCGGTGAACAGAAACGCCATTCCCGCCGTGAAGACGATGCCGTATGCGCTGACGAACCACGCGACCTTCTGGAGATTGCGGATGCGAGGCTGCTCGAGGTCCAACGCCGCCTGGTTCAACGACTCGACACTTCCAAGAGCAGCCAGCACGAATCCGAGGCCGGCAGCCAGTGACCGGATTCCGCCAGGGGGTGCTGCGATCAGAGACTGCGACGACAGCAGCGTCGAGACGGTGGCGGCCAAAGCCAGAAGCGCGAGCACGGCAATTGATGTCCCGATCACCATGGCCATCGTCCGCTCGCGGCTGGAACGACCCTGGCGATGCCTCCACCATACGAAGGCGATCCCGATCAAGGCGAAGGTGACCGGCCCGCTGTCACCGATCAGGCTAGGAGTCTTGACGCCGAGGGCACTCTCGCCGAACGCCACCAGGTAGTGGCCCGCTACTACGGCCGCCAGCGCGCCGAGCATCAGTCGATCGAGCAGCAGCCCGGAAGCGCCAACGATTGCCAACCGTTGGCCGAGTGTCTCGCGCACGCTGCCATAGAGACCGCCTCGCACGAACAACGCTCGAGACTCGACGTCGGCGGCGCGCAGAACGAAGGTGACGAGCACGACGGCAAGGACGGCCCAGGGTCCTTGCGACCCGAGTGCAGCCCAGGCGACTCCGCCGATGAAGAATGCGGCGCATCCGAGTTCGGCGAGCGCGCGTGCGGTTGCCCGCCACACTGGCACGTACGAGACGAGCGTCCTCGTGGCGAGAACGACACGAACACGTTGCGACGCTGAAAAATTGGCGATGACCGAACCCTTTGTCGGCCTATTCTGACCGCAGAGCGACCTCGAGTGCCAGCGAGCGCGGCGCCTCACAAGCCGATCTGCGAAGGTGAGAGATTGGCAGGTCCCTGAAACGCGAAGATCTGACCAAGAACCTGCAACCGAAGAAGCGCGCGGATGCGCCCGTGCGCATCCGCGCCAGCTTTGGAACCGCTACGGGAGCACGGTGCAGGATTCCGTTCCAAGGCTCATCAACGCAGCCTTGGCCTGGACAATCCCAAAGCCGTAGCTATTGTCGCGCCCGAATGTGCCCTTGTCCTTCGCAGTCTGATCCAACGCGTTGCGAACGGCGACATTCGTCGCGGTCGGATTGCAAGCCCAGACCAGAGCGGCAACGGCCGAGACATGCGGCGTCGCCATCGAGGTACCGTCCCACGCTTCGTAGCCGCCTGTGCTCGTCGGCGGAAACACGGCGCTGCTGACCACGGTGCCGGTCGTGCTGACTTGACCTTGGGCCGCCGACCCATCGGCGCAACTCAGCGCGATCGCCGGAATCGTCGACGTGCCGTTCAGCGTTCCACTGAACACGTCGCAGGCTGGATCGCTCGCGACGTTGTTGTAGATAACGGCGGCAACGCCTCCCCCAGTCTTGACGTTCGCGACCTTTTCCGCAAAGGAATTGGTTCCGCGCTGGCATAGCACAACAGCGCTGTTCCATGAGTCGACCGATGTGCACTGGCCGCCGTCGAGGATGGTCCCAACAGTTCCCGTCGTTCGTGCCGCGCCTTCGATCCAGCTCCCATTCCATGTCGAGGTGCCGGCACTCAAGGAGTTTGTCTGATTCCACGGAACCGTAGACAACACGGCGACGCCGGGCGCCGCCAGCTCGACGTCCTTGTTCCGCTGAGAAAAGCTCGCGAGCGTTTCGTTCGCATCGACAGCTGCAACCGAAATCACGCTCGAATAGCCGGCCGGATACGACGTTCTGTTGTTGCCGCCGTTTCCGGCTGCCGCGATGCTCAGGATGTTGTTCTTGCTGTAGGCGTCGGAAAAGGCGCGGTCTTCCGTTCTGCTCGACAGGCTTCCGCCCAGACTCATGCTGACCACGTTCGCGCCCTTAGCCACGCAGGCATTGAGCGCACTGACGAGCGTCGACGCGTACGTCCATCCGCACGACCCACTATCCGGAACATCGTCGCCGAACACTTTGACGATGTGCAGGCTCACTCCGGGGTTGGCGCCGACAACGCCCAGGTCGTTGCTGGCGATTGCCGAGATTGTTCCCGCGACGTGAGAGCCATGGCCGCAGCTGTCCTTGTTCCACGTGCCAGATCCCGTCATGTCGGCGTGCGAGACGCCATCGCCAACGTCCTTCAGATCTTCGTGACCGTCGTAGTAGCCGGAATCGATGATGCAAATCTTCTTTGCCGCCGCCACCGCTGGGTCTATCTGGATCTTGTCCGCCTGCACCATCTGGATTCCGTAGGGAATGGTTTGACCGCTGCTCGTGATGTTCGACCCCGTCGCAAGCGGTTCGCGGATGGCGTCCTCTTCGATGTAATCGACGTGCGGGTTTCGCTGTAACCCGGCCAGTGCCCTGGCGGGGATCCTTGCCGCGATTGCCTCCTGCTCATCGAGATCGAGCACAACCCGTGCGCCAGCGGCCCGTACGGCTGCACCACCCGCCGCTTTATGACCGGGCTTGAATTGAACGATGTACCGCGTGTCGGAGTCCTGCGCTGAAGCTGGAGACACGGCCAACCCAACAACCAGCCCGACAACAATGGAAGCCACACGTGTCGTAATCTGACGCATTGCAGAAGCCCTCCGGGGAAGCTCATGTATTGTAACCGGTGAATCCAGGAATGCGCGGAATTGCACGTTGAGGAGTTAGACCCACCCGACGGTGGCGTACAGTCGGAAATCGGAGATCAGCTGAAGTTCGGCACCGTTCGCCCCGCGATCTGCGTCGGCGTCATTCAAGCGATCGATCCCGCGCGCAAATTCCTCGTCGGTGAGCACGGTCAGCTGCGACGTGTACGCGGGATCGATGACTCCGGCGGCCTGCGCCTCGGCGTAGCTTCGGATAGCCTCGATGCGGTCGGCCTCGAACGATTCGGCCCAGGAGAACCCGGCAACGGTCAGCTCGCCCCGGAGGACGCGAACGGGCGCAAACCGCGCGCGATCGATCGCGCGCGTCCCCTCGAAGTAGTCGTAGACCCACCACTCGTCACGCTCCGCGTGGGGATCTTTGCCGATCGTCATCAACGCACCGCCGGGCCTCAGCACGCGTCGGGCTTCGGCGAAGAACTCCGTTCTGCTCGAGAAATGGTGAAGCGCGTTTACGCAGAAGACGCGGTCGAACGAGGCATCGGGCCAGGGCAGCGCCTCGGCGCGCGCCCGACACACGGGGCCGTACTCCTTTTTCGCGGCGGCGAGCATACCGGCCGAGGGGTCGACGCCGACCAGCCGTTTGACATGGCCGGCCATTGCCCGGAGCCAGTGGCCCGTGCCACAACCGACCTCGAGAGCGGTCACGCCCTCCGACGTGAGGAAGTTGCGCAGCGTTTCGCGCACGCCGTCATACGCATAGAGAGCGTACCGCCGATCGTAGCGATCGGCGACGCGGTCGTAGTCGGCGACGCGCGCGGCAGTCACTCGTTGGCTTCTGGTACGGGTTGTGCCGTTGTCTCGAGCACATCACGTGCCGCCGCGGCGTCGGCTGCGCGCACGATCAGCTCGATCGGGTGACCCATCGCCATGCCGGGCTGTGTACCGCCGGCATCGTCACCGCGTACCATCGACTCGATGCCGGCGGCGTCGAGCGCCGACGAGGCGAGGTCGGCCTCGATGCGATCGGTAAACGTGCGAACCACGACCAGATCGGATTCGGACATGCCTCGATTGTAACGCTCGAAGTCACTCGCTTCGCAGTGCGCGATGAACGGATCGACTGTGCCGGCCCCGGCGGACCGGGAGGTAGTCATGGCACCTCTCTTCCGTTCGTCAGACTCCGATCACCGTTACCAGCTCTTTGACCGCGCCAGCCGACTTTTTGAACGCCGCATCTTCCTCCGGCGTCAGCTTGATCTCGATGACCTGCTCGAGTCCACGCGCGCCCAGTTTGCATGGCACACCGACGAACTGGTCGCGGATACCGTACTCGCCCTGGAGGTACACCGAGCACGGCAGGATCTTCTTCTTGTCAAGGAGGATGGCGGCGATCATCTCGACGACCGATGCGCCCGGTGCGTACCACGCGCTCGTGCCGACGAGTTTCGTGATTTCGGCGCCGCCGTTCGCCGTGCGATCCACGATCCGGTCGATCGTGGCCTTATCCATCAGATCAGTGATCGGAATACCGGCCACCGTCGAATATCGGGGCAGCGGCACCATCGTGTCACCGTGTCCTCCGAGCACGAACGCGTGCACGTTGTCAACCGAGACATTCAACTCCTTCGCGATGAAGGCGCGCATCCGCGCCGAGTCGAGGACGCCAGCCATGCCGATGACGCGTTCACGAGGAAACTTCGACAGCTTGTAGATGGCCTGCGCCATCGCGTCCAACGGATTCGCGACCGGGATGATGATGCAGTCGGGCGAATGCTTCACCACCTGCTCGGTCACCTGCTGCATGATTTTGTAATTGACGTTCAGCAGATCGTCGCGGCTCATGCCCGGCTTGCGTGGCACACCCGACGTGATGACGACGATGTCCGAGTTAGCGCTCTCGGCATAGTCGCCGGTGCCCATGACACGCGCGTCGGACCCGATGACCGGGCACGCCTGCAGCATGTCGAGGGCCACGCCGGCGGCTTTCTGGTCCGCGATGTCGATGATGACGACGTCGGCGAGTTGCTCCTCCGCAACCCCGCGCGCAACCGTCGCGCCGACGTTGCCAGCGCCCCCGACGACTGTGACTTTGCGATTCATCGATGCTCCTGACCTGGTTGAACCGCAAAAACCGCCAAGGCCGCAAAGGGCAGGTACATCATTTCATCGTTGCGGACTTCGCGACCGTTGCGGTCGAAGACCATCTGACATTCGCTCGGCTGAAGTCTTGTGCTACATTGCCGCAATAATCGCGTCCCCGAACTCCGACGTCGACAGCTCCGTCGCGCCTTCCATCAAGCGGGCGAAGTCGTACGTGACGCGACGGGACGCAATCGCACCGTCCATGCCCTTCACAATCAGGTCGGCGGCTTCGTTCCAGTTCAGATGCCGGAACATCATCTCGCCCGACAGAATGACGGATCCGGGGTTGACCTTGTTCAGATTGGAGTACTTGGGCGCCGTGCCGTGGGTGGCCTCGAAGACGGCGTGCCCTGTGACGTAGTTGATGTTGCCGCCTGGCGCGATGCCTATGCCGCCAACTTGAGCCGCGAGGGCATCCGACAGATAGTCCCCGTTGAGGTTAGGCGTTGCAATGACGTCGAATTCGTCCGGCCGCGTCAGCACCTGCTGCAGCGTGATGTCGGCGATGGCATCTTTGATCACGATGCCAGCGCCGGGCTTCCCTTCCGGAATGCGGCACCAGGGACCACCATCGATCTCCACAGCGCCGTAGAAATTCTTCGCCACCTGGTAGCCCCAGTCGCGGAAGGCGCCTTCGGTGAACTTCATGATGTTGCCCTTGTGCACGAGCGTAACGTTCCTGCGCCCGTATTTCACCGCATATCCGATCGCGCTGTGCACCAGACGTTCGGTCCCTAACCGGCTGATCGGCTTCAAGCCCAGGCCAACCTCGACGCTCAGGTCGCGGTGAGGCGCGCCTATCGATTCCAGCTGCGCCTGCCAGGTCCGCGCAGCCGTTTCGCTTCCAAAGCGAATTTTCCTGAACTCTTTCGGAAACTCCTTCGCGAGGAAGTCGAGAATTTTTCGCGCTTCTTCTGATCCGCCTGGATATTCGATTCCCGCGTAGATGTCCTCGGTGTTCTCGCGGAAGATCACCATGTCCACCTTCTCGGGATGCTTCACCGGCGAGGGCACGCCGCGATACCAGCGCACCGGCCGCAGGCAGACGAACAGGTCGAGAAGTTGGCGCAAAGCGACGTTCAGCGATCGGATGCCGCCACCGACCGGCGTCGTCAGCGGACCTTTGATCCCGACGTAGTACGTGCGAAATGCCTCGACGGTTTCGTCGGGCAGCCAATTGTTGAACTGCTTGAAGGCTTTTTCGCCAGCGTACACTTCTTTCCACGCGATCTTCCGTGCGCCGCCGTAGGCGCGCTCCACGGCGGCATCGAGCACGCGCACGCTTGCGCGCCAGATATCCGGTCCCGTGCCGTCGCCTTCGATGAACGGAATGATCGGGTCGTCGGGTACGACGAGTCGGCCGGCCTGGAGCGAAATGGGAGTCGCCATTTTTAGGTCAGGTCACCTGTTGGTCGCGGGAGATTTCCGCGAGAGTTGTGGAAAACTTTGTGGAAAACGTGCGTTGGTTACGGGGTTGTTACGCAAAGTATCGAAGCTTTTAGCAGTTTGCACCATAGCAGGGCGAGGCCGACGATTATACTCATTAATATTGGTCCGCCTGAAGGCGCAGCCGACCGACATCGGCGCCTGACACAGATACGACGTACGATTTCCCCAGATGAAAATCGTTATCGCCGACGATTTGCCCTCATCCGCGTTCGATCTGTTGCATTCCGAAGCGGGCTGGACCGTGGTCGCGGGAGTTGGCCGGCAGGCGACCGCTCTCGCCGCTGCGCTTAGCGCTGCCGACGCTTTGATCGTTCGCAGTGCCACCACGGTGGACGCCGCGCTGCTCGACGCGGCACCGCACCTGCGCATCATCGCGCGCGCCGGCACCGGCGTCGACAACGTGGACGTCGCCGCCGCGAGCGCGCGAGGCATCCTCGTCGTCAACGCGCCGGGCGCCAACAGCATCAGCGTCGCCGAGCACGCCTGCGCGCTCATGCTTGCACTCGCGCGCTTCGTGCCGGCGGCGGATCGCACGATGAAGGATCGCCGCTGGGAAAAGAAACAGTTTCTCGGCAAAGAGATACGTGGAAAGACGCTGGGAATTGCCGGCCTTGGCCGCATTGGACAGGAAGTCGCGCAGCGTGCTCAGGCCTTCGGCATGCGCGTGGTTGCGCACGATCCGTACATTTCCAAGGAAATCGCCGACGGACTTCGCGTCGAAATGCTTTCGCTCGACGAGGTCTGCGCGGACGCGGATTACTTGACGCTGCACCTGCCTTCGACTCCCGAGACGCGGCATCTGTTCAGCGACGAACGCTTCGCGCGGTGCAAACGTGGCATTCGGATCGTCAATACTGCCAGGGGCGATCTGATCGACGAGGCGGCGTTGCGCCGCGCTATCGAAAGCGGCATCGTGGCTGCCGCCGGTCTCGATGTTTTCGAACACGAGCCGCCGTCTGATTGGTCACTCGCCCAACTGCCTCAGGTGATTGCGACTCCACACATCGCAGCCTCGACTGAGGAAGCGCAGGAACTCGTCGGGATCGAAACGGCAGCCACGGTTCGCGACTTCCTTCGCGACGGCATCGTCCGTAATGCGGTGAACTTCCCTTCGATCCATCCGGATGAACTGCACCGGCTGCAACCCTGGATTCGACTCGCCGATCAGTTGGGCGCGCTCGTCGCGCAAATGGGCGCGGCGCGCATCGAAGCGCTCGGCGTTCGCTACTATGGTGGGCTCGTCGAGAGCCGGGGCGTGGACGTTCTGGCGGCAAGCGCGGCCGCAGGCGTTCTCCGGCCGATCCTGTCGAGCGGAGTGTCCATTGTGAACTCCCGCGCGGCCGCACGGGAACGCGGAATCGACATCGTGGAGTCGCGCAGTTCGCGGCCGCGGCATTTCATGAGCCTGCTTTCGATCAAACTTCACACCGATGGCGGCGAACGCTGGGTGGAGGGCACCGTGTTCGAGCCCAGTAGTCTCCGCCTGGTATCGGTGCGAGGCGTCTCGGTCGAGGCTCCGCTCGGCGGGACGATGATCCTCATCGCCAACGACGATCAGCCGGGCGTGATTGGCGAGGTCGGGACGATCCTGGGTCGTCAGGGTGTGAACATCGCGAACTTCGCGCTCGGTCGCGGCGAGACCGGAGCGATCGGGGTGGTCAACGTCGACGAAGACGGGCGGTCGGGTGCCGCACTGGAAAATGCGGTGCAGGAGATTCGGCGAATTCCGGCAATTCGAGAAGCCTGGATCGTCAGGCTCACGACGTAATCGGTGAATGAGTGCCTTGGAGAGTTGGGGAGTTCGAAACCTCACCAACCCGCCACCTCGTCAAATACCAACTACGCGAGCACGTACAGCGCTCCCGGATGCACCCTGGCCTTCAGGCAGGTGCCGCCTTCGATAGGCTCGCCGTCGACGTGGTAGATCATCGGCTTCTCCGCTTCGATTGTCATCTCGCGAACGGGCAGCATCCGGCATCCGGACATCCCCGCGACCGTACCGGTGAACAAACGCGGAAGGTTCAGGACTGTCCCAAGCCGCGATCGTTCCTGCACGACAACCAGATTCAGGAGACCATCGTCAAGTTGCGCGCCTGGAGCGATTCGCACGCCGTTTCCGTACTGCGCGGAATTAGCCAGGGTCACCAGGACGGCGCGAACGTCGACGACTTCTTCGCCCACGGCGATCCGATACCGCACAGGCACATACGTCACCAGGGCGCGCGCGGTGATGCCCGCGTAACCGGCAAATCCGCGCCGCCGGTTCGCTGACGCATTGAACAAAGACGCCACATACGCCTCGATGCCGAAGCCCGCAACGTTGACGAAGAGGCGATTGTCGACCTCGCCCACGTCGATCGCTCGAGGCCGTGACGAGAGCGCGGCCGCGAGCGCACGATCGGGGCGTGACGAGATGCCCAGTTCCCGAGCGAGCCCGTTGCCGGATCCTGCGGGCACGATTCCCAGCGGCACGGCGCCGAACGCCAGTGCGGACGCGACCTCGTTGACGGTGCCGTCTCCACCCCAGGCAATGATGGCGCTCGCGCCCCGGGCTGCCGCCTCACCCGCGAGATCGCGGGCGTGCCCGCGACGCTGGGTGAGGACGATTTCCGCTTCGACCCCGCTCCTGGCACACGCGCGACGAGCCATCTCGGCGCGCACCAACCCGGCCGAGCCACTGGCCCCGCCCGAAATCGGATTGATGATGATGGTGAGGCTCAAGTGTGAAGTCCGGACAGTCGGAGAGATAGGTAACAGATTTGTCCGAAGACATAGGTAACACATTGTTGATGCGTGTGGGAGCTGTGGAAAACGCGTGGTGGGCTTTTTCCACGGACCTTGTGGACGCGTTCGGGGCGTCCACAGGTCCGGCAGCTTCCACACGCCGGGTTCTAGCGCGTCGCATGAGCCACCGCGGTCAAGGTACGCGTGCGTTCGTCGAAGCGAGCGAGGG
>JBKPDW010000139.1:0-15809 GCA_046728115.1 Acidobacteriota bacterium
CTCCCTGGACGTTCGTAACCGTGGTGAGGGGGCCGCCCGGCAGCGCCGTCGGTGAGGTGAGCGTGGCGCTCACTCCCGACAGTACCGCGTCCGACTCGTCGCGGACGACCCCGATGATCCTGCCAGGCACAACCTGGGCGCTAACAGAGGCTGCAGCGAGCCAGACGAGAAAAAAGATCGCGGGGCGCGGCATGGATGAGCCCTCCGCAAGTCTGATGGTGGTGGACGGCCGAATTCTACCCCTCAGTACTTGGCGAGGCCCGCCTCAATTTTTCTCAGGGATCCTAAAGTTTTCCCGGCAATCAATCCGCGAGCGACTCGCCGCAGCGAACTCTAGCGCGCCGGCCGGTTCTGCACGAACTGCCATCCGAATCGCCCCTTGATGCAGAGGTGACCGCTCGTCACATCGTGATCGAGCGGCGACGTCACGCGCACGATCGAATTGTCTTGCACATGCAGTTGGAGCGTGCAGCCGACACCGCAGTAGGGACAAATCGTATCCGTCACGTGCTGTCTCGACTCGTCCCACGTGCCGGCTTGCCGCATGTCGAACTCGGACTTGAACATCAGCGCACCGGTCGGACAGACGCCGATACAGTTGCCGCAGTACACACACGCCGACTCGGGGAGTGGTCTGTTCGACTCGGTCGAAATCCGCGTCTCGAACCCGCGTCCGACTACGCCGATTGCGAAGGTGTTCTGGGCATCCACGCCGCAGGCCTGGACGCACTTGTAGCAGAGGATGCAACGCGAGTAGTCGCGCACGTAGAGATCGTTGTCGACCTTGACCGGCTGTGCCACGGTGGCCGCGCTGTCGGTACGGGGAGGAGCATGGTGGCCGGCATGCGCGCCTTCGCGTTCGCCGCCGGCGGCGGGGCGCGCCGCGGTGCCGAATCGATCCGGCTGCGCGGAATACCGGTCCATGTGGCCCCGGATCTCAAGTGATGCCAGCGACAGATCCACGGACGACCCGAGCAGTTCGAGAACCAGACGACGGCTGTGTTGCACGCGCGGCGTATCGGTCTTGACCACCATCCCGGGCTCGACCGCACGCGAGCAGGCGGGCACCAGCACGCGCGATCCCTCGACCTCCACGACACACACCCGACAGACATTGACTGGAGCCAGCGTCTCCAGATAGCACAGGGTCGGCGTATCGATGCCCAAAGTCCGGCAGGCTTGGAGAATCGTCGTGCCCTCCGGCACCCGGACGTCGTGGCCATCGATCGCGAGCTGAACATCTCGTGACGGTGCTCGGGTCTCGGTCATAAGAGGTCCATCGCGAACGCGCGCGTCATCCGAACACCCGAAGCTTCCGCAGTGCGGTCTGCACGGCGCCCGAGGCCGTCTGGCCGAGCCCGCAGATCGACGCATCGCGCATCACCTGGGCGAGGTCGTCTATCAACGCTTCCTCACCGTCACGTGATCCGATTGGCGTGCCTGCGGCGATTCGGTGCAGCGCTTCCTCCTGCCGCACGGTCCCGACGCGGCACGGCACGCATTGTCCACAGGATTCGTCGCGGAAGAACGCGGCGATCCGAAGCACGATCTGCCGCAGGTCGACGCGGTCGTCGAACACCATGACGACGCCGGACCCGATCGTCGCCCCGGCGGCCCGCGCGCCCTCGAATGTGAGGGGCATGTCGAGCTCTCCTGTGCCCACGAACACGCCCGCCGCGCCGCCCAGCAGCACCGCCTGGAGGGGGCGCGCATCCCTCACGCCACCCGCAAGATCTATCAGCTCGCGCAGGGTCACGCCGAAGGCCACTTCGTAGAGGCCCGGAGCCGTGACGCAACCTGACACGCAGAACAGCTTTGTACCGGTAGAACCAGGTGTACCAATCGCCGCAAACGCCGCACCCCCGCCAGTCACGATGTCGAGGATGTTCACGAGCGTCTCGACGTTGTTGACGACCGTCGGCTGCCCGAACAGGCCGACCTGGACGGGGAAAGGCGGCTTGTTACGCGGCTCGCCGCGCCGCCCTTCGATGGAGTTGAAGAGGGCGGTCTCCTCGCCGCAGATGTAGGCGCCGGCTCCGCGCCTGACCTCGATCTCGAACCGGACGCCGGCGCCGAACACGTTGTCGCCGATGAAGCCGCGTTCGCGGGCCTGGTCGATTGCCGATTGTACGCGTGCGGTCGCCAGCGGGTATTCGCCGCGGACGTACACGAATCCGCGCTCGCAACCGGTCGCATACGCGCAGATCGTCATCGCCTCGACGAGCGCGAACGGATCCTCTTCCATCAGCACGCGATCCTTGAACGTGCCGGGCTCCGATTCGTCAGCGTTGCACACGAGATAGTGCGGCCGCACGGGCGCCCGCGCGACCGCCTCCCATTTCCGCCCCGTCGGGAATGCGGCACCGCCGCGGCCCAGGAGTTTGGAGTCGATCACTTCCCTGATCACGCGCTCCGGACCCAAGGCCAGCGCTTGGCGCAACGCCGTATAGCCGCCGTGAGCCCGATAGTCGTCAAGACTTGTCGGGTCGGCGACGCCAATTCGGCCGAGCAGCGGGAGCCTGACGCGGCTCCGTGCACCGGTTTGCGGGACGGCGGCGCTCGCCGGCGTGGTCGGTATCCCGCGGTCGAGGTTCGTGCGGATCTCATCGACCGTGGCGGGCGCAACCGTCCACTCCGTCGACCGAGGACCGGAGATTTGAACGAGTGCGACCGGGCCTCGCTCGCATTGCCCCAGGCACGGACTGCGGATCCAGGCAGACCCACCGTCGCCTTTCGACGTGCCGGCGGGCCCGACGCGGCGCTCCAGTTCCGCGCAGAGTCGATCTGCGCCGTTCGCCAGACATGCGATGTCGTCGCACACGTGCGCAACACGTGGCGGGCCAGGCGTGGTCGAGAGCAGGGCATAGAACGTGACGACGCCGTAAGCTTCGGCCGGCGGCAGGTCGAGCCTTTCGCAAATGTGGTTGAGTGCGCCTTCACTGACCCAGCCAACTCGGGATTGAGCGGCCTGGAGCGCAGGCAGGAGCAGATGGCGATCCGTGACGTCGTACGCGGCGCCTCGACGGCCGGCAAGCGCGGCATCGACGGCGGCCCGTTCTTCCTCGGTGGCGACCGCACCCGGGATCAGGTGAAGGTCCACTCAGACCCGCCGTGCCGCGGCCTCGACGACTTCCAGGCGAGCTTCGTCTTCGGCGTCTGCTGGTGGGAGCCTCTCGACCCGTACTGCCGAGGCCTTGAATTCGGCCGTGCCGGACTTCGGATCGACCGCGTCGATCGTGAGCAGGTTCGTGGTCACCTGATCCGGGAAATGCAGCGTCATGAACGCCAGCCCGGTTGTCAGTCCCGTATCGATGCGAGCCGGCGCCACCACCGCCCCGCGCCGCGACACAACACGAACGCGTTCTCCGTTGCGGACGCCCAGTCGGGCGGCGTCGCCCGGAGCAAGGTCGATCGTCTCGCCTTGCCGCAGCGGCGAGGCGTAGCCTTCCGTTTGAACGCCTGTGTTGAAAGAATCAAGTCGCCGCCCCGTGGTCAAGCGCAGGGGAAACTCCGGGCTCAGCTCGTCGACCGGCGGCTCGAAGCTCACCGGAGTGAACGGCGCGGGCCTCCCGCCGACCGGATCCTCCCAGAGACGCCCATGGAGAAACAGACTGCCGGGGTGCTGTTCATCCGGACACGGCCAGTGAATGCCGTCCAGTTCCTCGAGTCGCCGGTAACTCATGCCCGCATGCCAGGATGAAAGACCGCGGATTTCGTTCCAGACCTGTTCCGCCGTCGGCGTGCCCCAGTCGCAGCCGAATCGGCCGGCCAGCGCTGACAGGATGGCGATGTCGTCGCGTGCGTCTCCCGGCGGATCGAGCGCCTTCCGGACCCGCTGCACACGCCGCTCGCTGCTGGTCACGGTGCCTTCCGACTCGCACCAGGCTGCCGCGGCCGGCAGCACGACGTCGGCGAGTTCTGCCGTCTTGGTGAGGAAGATGTCCTGCACTACCATGTGATCCAAACCGTCGAGCAGCTTCACGGCGCGGGCACAGTCCGCCTCCGACTGGGCGGGGTTCTCTCCGATGACGTAGAGCGCCCGCAGTTCGCCGCGACCCATCGCCTCGAACATCTCGCTCAGATGCCAGCCGCGGACCGCTGGGATGCGCCGGCCGTATGCCCGCTCGAATTTCGTGCGACTTGCGTCGTCCTCCACGTCCTGACCGCCTGGAAACTTGTTGGGGATGGCCCCCATGTCGCCGCCGCCCTGCACATTGTTTTGTCCGCGCAGCGGATTCAATCCAGATCCATACCGGCCCACATGTCCGGTAAGGAGGGCCAGATTGATGATGGCGAGCACGTTGTCGACTGCGTTGTGATGCTCCGTAATGCCAAGCGTCCAGCAGATCTCGGCGCGATCGGCGCGCGCGTACGCGTGCGCGAGCTCACGAATCGCATCAGGCGCGACGCCGGTGACTTCCGCTGCGAACGCCAGCGAATACGGCTCAAGCGAGGCTCGATATTCCGCGAAGCCGGTCGTCGCGCGATCGATGAACGTACGATTTTCCAGACCCGCATGGATGATCTCGCGGCCCATCGCGTTCGCCAAGGCGATGTCCGAACCGACGGCCAGACCCAGCCACGAGTGCGCCCAAGCGGCCGAGCTCGTCCGCCGTGGGTCGATGACGTAGAGGCGCGCCCCGCGTCGCACACCCTTCAACACGTGGTGAAAATAAATCGGGTGTGTGTCGCGGGCGTTCGATCCCCACAGCACGATCAGATCGGTATCCTCGACCGCGCGATACGAGCTCGTTCCACCTCCTGCGCCAAATACCGTCGTCAGACCGACGACGCTGGGGGCGTGTCAAGTACGGTTGCAGCTGTCGATGTTGTTGCTGCCGATCACACCGCGCGCGAATTTCTGCGCGAGGTAGTTCACTTCGTTCGTCGCTTTCGAGCAGCTGAACATGCCGAAGCTGCGTGGACCGTGCCGCTCGATGACGGCGCGAAAGCCTTCCGCTGCGCGATCGAGCGCCTCGTCCCAGCTTGTTTCGCGCAGATGACCGCCGCTGCGTAACAACGGTCGAACGAGCCTTGTGTACGCCGCGCTCATGATCGCTCCTTCGTCACGAATTTCATTCGTAACCGGTGTGCTCACCTTACCATGACTTCCATCGACCAATCCCCCGGAGGGCCGACCTGTGACCGCGACTGATGACCTCTGAGAAATGTTGAGAACGCTGGTGTGCTGCGAGACCGATCCGGGGCAGAGCGACGAGGTCGGTAACTGAACAGACGATGATCTTCAGGATCCAGCGCGCGATTGGCGAAGTGCGAAACGCGGCGCCCTTGCCCGTTCTGTGTCGCCTCCACGAGTCCGCGCAGGTGTGGTATACACCTATGAGGCCTATGACCAGCAGACTGCGCAGCAGGTATCTCGTGGCCGCGGCGCTCGCCCTCGCCGGCGTTGCCACCGTGTGGACAGGTTCACCCGTGCGCGCGGCGGCGCAAAGCCAGCCGCCGGCGGCGCAGCGGCAGCCCGCGGTAGCCCAGGAACGATCCGTCTGGGACGGCGTCGGCACGGAGGAACAAAACCAGCGAGGAGAACGCATCTACATCGACTCGTGCGTCGCGTGTCACTCGGCGGACTTGACGGGAAGCCAGATCGTGCCGGCGCTGGTGGGAGGCGATTTCCTGAACAAATGGAACGGCATGACGGCCGGCGATTTGTTCGAGCAGATCCGCCAGACCATGCCGCAGGACGCTCCGGGAACTTTGACACCGGCCCAATATGCCGACGTCCTCACGTTTGTCCTCAACAAGAACAAGTTTCCAAACGGGAAAAGCGAACTCGCCCCCGACTTCGATGCGCTGAAGTCTATCAAGATCGAGCCGTCGAAAAAGCCGTAATCCGACAGCTTCACCCGCAGAAACAAAAACGGCGGGAGGACAGGAGGTTGACCCTCCCTGCCGCTCCCGCCTGTTCTTCCCTTTCCTTACTCGTCCTACGCGCTCGACGTCCTGCTCGGCGCGACCTCGCGCATGTACCACTGAATGAACGACGCCGGACCGCCTTCCTGCTGCGCGTACGGCTGGGCCGCGCGATAGTTGAAGCGGTTCGAGGCAATCCCGAACTGCTGGTTCTCGCAGATCCACCGGTCCTCGCGATAGGTGTTGCCCCACAGCGCCTGGATGCGCTTGACGTCGTAGTCCTTGCCTTCCTTGGCGTCGGGGTGGACGAGGTAGAAGATCTCCGCGTCGGTCAGGTCGACATCGCGCGGCGCGAAGCGGACGACTGCGACGTGATCGTCGTAGGCCATCATCCACGACGTCGAGAATCCGCTGACCGCACGCTGCGAGTAGTGCGTGTATTCGGTGCGACCCGGAAGCAGCGGCGCGACTGGCTTGCCGTCGAGCGATCCGGTCATGTGGCCGAGGCTCAAATGGCTCCCAATGAGGTTAACCCCTCGCGCTCCTGCATCGGGCTGTCCGACCGGTGAATCGCCTCCGCCTCGATAGGCGGCCTGGGCGCCGGTCTGGGCACCACCGGCCATGCCGCCGTTGCGACGCTGCACCGGGAAGCCTTCCTTGGCGAGCGCTTCGTCGATGCGCGCGCGAATCTCCGGCGTCTCGACACTCGGATCGCCGTAGATCTGATGCACGACCGAGTACGACTTGGTGTGCGCCGGATAGCAGTGATAGCACTCCCGGAAGTTCTCGATCACGAGCTTCCAGTTGGCCCTGGTCGGCGCCTTGAGCCGCGCGACGAGCTTCAGGTTTTCCATCTTGTACTTCTCGGCCGCCGCGCGCCAGCTGTTCACCCACGGCTCGAACTCCGGCGGGTCGTTCCGCGCGAAACTGAGCCAGATGAATCCGTTGACGATCTTGATCGGGCATGGATGAAGGCCGTGCTGGGCGGCGTCGAAGCCCTCGGGCATCCCCTTTGGGAAGGAAATCAGCTTGCCTTCGAGGTCGTATGTCCACGCGTGATACGGACACCGGAACACGGGGGTGTTTCCCTCGGACGCGAGCTGCACGACCGAGATCGCGGAATCCACCGGCTTGGCGTCGGGCCGCGCCTCGGTGGGGCGCGCGGTTTCGTTCTGGCAGAGCCGCGAACCGCGATGCCGGCACACATTGTGGTACGCCTTGACTTCACCCGCCTTGGTCCGCAGGACGATCACGCTTTCACCGCGGCCCCATTCGACGATGAAGTAATCGCCGGCCTTCGGGATGCGGCTGTAATGATCGACCATGAACCAGAAGTGCTCGGCGAGGAAGTTCTCGTCGTGCTGGTAGATTTTCGGGTCGGTGTAGTACTCGACCGGAATGGTGGTGCCTTCCTTCCAGCCGCCGGGATAATTCGGTGTCGGCTGTCCGGCCGGCGTGAGCGTGTGGGCCAGCAGCAGATCGCGGCCATCGCCCCAGGAGTTCGCCCCGCCGTACCCCACCTCGGGCGGCATGGAGATCTTGCGGCGCTTGGCGATCTCCGCTCCTGCCGCCTTGGCGGCCCCGACGGCTGCGAGGGGCGCGATTTCCTTGCCGAGAATCGCTGTAGGCAGCGCGGCCGCGGCGGCTCCCACAGCACCCGCCGCAACGGATGCTCGTGCAAAGTCTCGCCGGCTGACTTTCTTGCTCATTCGATCCTCCTTGTCGACCCGACGTGGTTTATAGATTTTCCCCGCTCATGTGGCTGTTTCGCAACTCAATTTCTCTCAGCGCCTGCCAACCGAGCCGTTATTAGGATTGGTGCGCCCCCTCAAGGATGCTCCCATTTCTCCACCGCCGCGAGATGCCGAATCGATTGGTGGGCGGGCTTGAAAATTACACGTCGCGTTCGCTGGCATTGTGCAACGCGACGTGAGTGGAGGCAAGCTGAATTCGCTGGTTTTGAGAGGAGTCTCCGGCGTTTTGTGACAGCGGACGACTCGCTTGCCGAGCCGCGTTTGTCTTGAGAAATCCTGATACGCCTTTAGAAGATCTGAAACGCAACGCGGGCCGTCACGGGCTGCCAGACGGATCGCCGACCGTGATGGTGAACGAATTACCCGTCCGCAGCATGCCGTCGCTCGCCACGACGCGCAGGACGTACGTGCCAGGCTGCGTGAAGATCGCAGTGACTTCCACTTCGTCGGAGCTCTTGACACGCGTGAACCCGTCCGGCACGAACTTCACGGCCGCCGGACCGCGATACACGATCACCGCCACCGACATGCCGGCCGGAGCGCGGCGCGGTCTGAAGATCGGCACGTTGTTCGGAACGCGTGCCGCGCGATCCGGCGTGGCGGCGCGTGCGCCCGCAACCGCCGAAGTCGCCGGGGCGCGACCGCGGCGGGCGGCGAGCAGGCGATCGTATTCGGCGTTGCCGATCGTGTAGTAGTTGACCCACGAAAAACTCATTTCGTCGATCGTGCGATTGCCGTTGCCCACCCAGTTCACAGGATCGGGATTTGTCTTGCTCGCCGCGTTGTCGTGCCAGTTGATCACGTGCAGGATCGTTCCGGCCGGGAAGATCGGGGCGACTTCGTCACTCCAGTTGTAGACCATGGCCGCCCCGAACTGGAAGCGCGCGCATGCAACCTGTTCAACACGCTCGTCGGCGCCGCCGGTCGGATAGATCAGTTCGAGGCACTCGGCCTTGCCGCGCGCATGCATGTGCGGCTGAAAGCCCGTCAGCACGCCCGGCGTGTCGAAGCGGGTGTAGCCATCGCTCCGAATGTACGGAGCGCCGGAAGGAAGATCCAGATCACCGCCGTGGCCCAGGCCCCTCGTCAGCTGCAGGTGCTTCGGCACGTAGCCCCGCGGATGAAACACGAAGGCCACCTGTGAGGCATCGGTCAATTCCTCGCCCGTCGAGTGATAGTGCACTTCGAACCTGATTTTGCTGCCGGCCTTCAGGAGGCGGGCCGATCCGTCGGGAAAGCGCTCGCCGCCCTTGCCAACCGAATACTCGACGAGGAACTCACCGCGCTGAAAAAAATCATCGTCGCCGACATTGGTCGTCGCCGCCGACGGCTGGCTTGTGCTGTCCTCGGCATACGCGAGGATGTGGTGGACGGCTTTGGCGGTCGCCGCGCTGCCGGGCTTGGCCTCGATGGCCTTGACGTACCGATCGGCAGTCAACCCGGACGGCACCGTGTACACCGCCCACCAATCGGCGCCTGCCGCGGCCACCTTGTAAGGTGTCGCCGTCACGACGAGATCCGGTTTGCCGATGTGCCACACGCCCTCGTCCGCAAAATGTTTCGGCGGCGGCAACTCGGCTGGATTGCCCAGCAGGGCGCCGCCGTCGACCCACCTGACGATGATGGAGATCTCGTCGTCGGTCAACGACGGATCGTTCTTGTATTTCTCGATGCCCACGTTACGGACGACGTGCCACGGCGGCATCTCGCGGGCGGCGACCTTCGCCTTGATCGCGGCGGCCCACGGACGCGCGTCCTCGTAGGTGAGCAGCGACATCGGCGCGACGGTGCCCGGTCGATGACAGCTCTGACAGGCGCGCTGGAAAACCGGTGCAACATCTTTTGCGAACGTCACAGGCGCGGCATCCGCCGCGGGCGATCGAGGCGCCGCGAGCCGGAACTCCGGGTTGATGCTGACGCGCGGCGGCGGGCCCTTGGATGTCTCGTCGATGCCGCCGCCGCCCGCGTTCTGGATCTCGACAACATGATCGATCTCCCAGATCGGCGCGAGCGATCCGTACGCCTTCTCCGTCTTGCCGTGCGCCGTCAGCGTCCAGACGACTTGCTGGGATCCCCAGTCCTTCGGCACCGTGACCCGGAACGCGAATCGATTCAAACGCGGGTAGAAGTAGGCGGGCTGACCGACGTCGGGCCCCTCGGGTTCGAAGTGATTGTCAGGCCCGACCGGCAGGATTACTTCTTCGACGTAGTTCCGATTGAAATACCCGAAGGCCATATCGAACGAGCCGTCGGCGTTGCGCCGCCATCCCTCGAAGATCGGCACGACGGCCTGGCCCGAGTTGTAGCGGATGCGGAGATCGTCTGGGGGCTGAGCGCTCGCGCTGCCGATGAGGAGCATAAGGACAGCGGCCGTCCACGCCGCTGTGGCACCGCAGCTGCGTTGTATCATGGCGCCTGTCATGTCAAAGCAGAGTGAACGTGGTTGGGTGACGCCTCCGGCCATCCTCATGATCTTTCTTGTCGTGTTGGTCGCCCGCGCTGTGTCTGTCGCGCAAGAATCGAACCAGAGCGCGAAGCTGGGCGCATACACGGCCACTCAGGCCGAGCGCGGGTACGAAGAGTACCGCAAGAGTTGCGCAAGTTGCCACAAAGACGACATGAGCGGCAGCACCGAGGCGCCTCCGCTCATGGGTGAGAAGTTCATGACGGCGTGGCAGGACAGCAGCGTCGGAGATTTGGTCGATCTCGTCCGTAATACGATGCCGTACGACCAGCCGAACTCGCTGCGGCCGCAAGCCTACGTCGACATCGTCGCGGCGATGCTTCAGCGCAACAATTACCGCGCCGGGCCTGATGAACTTCCTGTCGATGCTGAGAGGCTCAAAAATCTGACACTGAAATAAGAAGGCCGACCCAGCCGCGATCGGCGGATCGGCCTTCCCGACACCAGGCGCAAGAACGCCCTTACTGTGGAGCGAACGCCAGCAGCACGTTGCCGGGCGAGCCGCCCAGGATCGCGTAGCCGGTTCCCATGTACATCATGCCGTCGAGGATCGTCGGCGAAGACGCGCCTATGCCGCCGCCCATGCCCTTTACGCCGTTGATCGTATCGAACGGATGGTTGGTTTTGAATTCCCAGATGATCTTGCCGTCCTTCGATGAGTAGGCACGGAGCACTCCGTCGCGCGAACCCGTGAACACCGCACCGGGGATGGCTGTCGCCGCCGCCCAGTTGCCGGAGTTGCACGTCAGGCGCGAATTCGGATCTTCACAATCGCTGGGCTTCGGCACCTTCGTGTACCAGACCCGTTCTCCGGTTGTCACCTTGATGGCCGCGAGCGCGCCGGTCTGATCCGTGAAGGGGAGCGGTCTGTAGAAAAGCTCTCCGTCGAAGGCGCCGCCGAACGCGGCGCCGTTGGGCGCCAGCGAGTCGCCCGCCTGGGTTACCCAGACCTTCGCGCCCTTGTTGTCGGGATCGAGCGCCGTGATGCGTCCGCTCTCCTGCGTGCCGAGCAGGAGCCGACGTCCGGTCGGCAACTTGACGAGCATCGTCTGACTCACGTCGTCGCCCGGGCCCTGGATGTAGCCGGGACAGTTGATCCGGCGCTCCGGGCCGCGACCGCAGCCGCCCTCGTCGCGATCCGACGACGTCGCGAGCAACTGCGTGGTCCACAGCTTCTTGCCGGTGTCCACGTCAACTGCCTGGACGGCGTCGCACGCGCCCCAGTCGAAGTCAGGCCGCGTGAAGTGCTCGCTGATGTAGCAATTGCCAAGGCCGATGTACGCGACGCGCTTCGTGGGGTCGACGGTCATCGAGCTCCAGTTCCCGGCGCCCGCCGGCCCATAGAGGTCCATGCCGGCTGTGTTCTTCTTTCCGAGCGAGTACGGCCGTTCTCCGAACGCATACGTCTTCCACATCTGCTTTCCGGTTTTTGCGTTCACGCCCACAATGCTGCCCTGGAATTTGCAGCACTCGTATTCGACCTGCGAGCCCGTTTGTTCCTCCCACGAGGCGACAGGCACGAGCAGCTTGCCGTCCTTCGGATCGATGACCACTGCCGCCGTGATCTTCGAGCCCGGATGCGGGTCTGCCCTCATGCTCCAGAGGCTCTGGCCAGTTTCGGCATTGACGGCATGAACCATTCCCGTCATGTCTCCGAAGTAGGCCGCGTACCGGGCGCTCGGGTTGTCCTTGAGCTCTTCCACGCTGACAGCGGCTCGCACCTGGGCCTTGGCGTTGTACGACCAGTACGCGCAGCCGGTCTTCGCGTCGAGCGCGTAGACGTAGTTGTTGTCGGTGGCCATGAACAGTGCGCCGCCTACAACCACAGGCTGCGCCCAGGCGACCGACGCCGCGTCGGGAAATGCAAACGCCCATTTCAGCTTCAAATTCGGTACTTGCTCCGCGGTAATTCCCGCCTGCTGCGTCGTGATGAACCGATTGTTCGTGGTCGGATCAGGACTCCAGCCATTCCATCGCGGCTTGCTGTTGATGTTCTCCAGCTTGAGCGGCGCGGGACACTTGTTCGACATCACCGAGATGTCGCGCGCCGGTGTGCCGGCGAACTGCTTGCCTGTCACCAGCTCCGCGATCGCGCGGCGCTGGTTGTCGGTCATCGTGACCTTGCCCTCGTGCGCCGGGATCGATTTCTGCAGCGCTTCGACGATTCTCTCGGGCGTGAGCGCGCGCATCGCGTCGCGGGTCGGCGCGTTGTGCGAAACGGACGCTGGATTGTCGTGGCAAATCGCGCAGCCCCCTTCGAAACGGCTCGTCATCTGCGCGGGATACACGGGCTCGTTCGCGTTTGGCTGGCCGCGGCCACCGCCACGCCCCTGTGTCCCCTGCGCCCTGGCGCTGGCGGGAACGAGCATGCTTAGCGTGACCAGCAGAATGAGCGTCACAGCGACTCGCGTACGCATCGGCGTTCTCCTTGTGCCCAGAAACTCACATGACGACCGGGCGGGACCGCCCCGATCGACGGAGCGGCGCGGGACATCCGGGCTAACGATACGCGGTGGTTGCACCCCAGTCAACGGGGAAACGTGCATCGCGAGGCCTCAGGAGTTCTTTGTTGATCTCAAGCGTTCTTATAACGATCTGTCATTACGACGCAGTGGATCGCGCGCTCCACTCGCGATCGAAGACCGGGCGGCTGACGAACGATTTCTGTGTGCCCACGCCCCGCCGCCGAGAGCGCCGCGTGCAGATTCGCGCGCGATCGCTTCGTGCTCGTCGAATCCCTTGGCGAGAAATACCGCGAAACTGCCGATGAATGCGTCGCCGGCGCCCGTCGTGTCTTTCGTGCCAACTGAACGCCGGGGACGAGCTCGATGCCTTGACCGGTTGCGAGCAGCGCGCCGGACGCGCCGAGCGTGATGATCACGCGCGTGAGTCCGCGGCCGATCAGATCGCGCGCCGCATAGCCCGCGACGATGACGCGATAGGTTGAAACGGGCTGCATCGCCGTCGTTTGAAGGGCGCCGGTGATCCAACCCGCGGTCAGCGAGCCGACCGCTGTCGCGATGGAGCCCGCGACAGGCCAGGCCGGCCATGTCGACGCCCGCGACCAGCAGAAGGTTCGCGACGTTGAACATTGCCGCCGCCGAGAAGCGCCAGCAGGATGTTGCTCGGATCGGCGCCCTTCACGTTGGCGAGAAAGCTGTCGGGGCCCCCTCGCGAGCCGAGGGTGAGCGTAAAGAAGAGGGCAATCAGTTCCCAGGAGCCCCAGCACACCGTGCTGGCGATCATCATCAGGAGCGCAACGCCGAACGTATCGGGTGTGAACATGCGGGGGCTCCGAGGCCGCGATTATAATCGCCATGCACCACCGTCGCGGGCCGTGCACCCCCGTCTCCGTAGTTCAGGGATGGAGGTGGGCACGAGGTGCGGACAAACGAGCGAGGGTGAAGAGATGCTGAAGCACATCGTGATCGCGACGCTCACCGCCGTAGCGCTGTCCGCGCGCGCGGCCGCAGCCGCACCCGAGAAAGTGATCCTCGACAGCGACTTCACGACGATCGGCGACGACGGGAAGGTCGGCGTCATGGCCGCGCAGCTGCATGCGGCGAAGGTTATCGAGCTGCTGGGCATCACGGTCGTCGCCGGCAACGGGTGGCTGAGCCAGGAGGTCGCGGACGCGCTCAAAGCGGTCGAGCGCCTCGGCATCGCCGACACCGTCGGCGTCTATGCGGGCGCCCGTTATCCGCTCGTCCACGATTACAGGACCATGACGCAGGAACGAGCGATGTGGGGCGTCGGCGGCTCCTGGTACCGGCGGCCCGAGCCCGCCGACAGCGAGCTCGTGGCGCCACTCGACGGCTTCGCCACCTCCGCACGGCTGCAGAAGCAGCACGCCGTGAATTTCATCATCGACACCGTCAAGAAATACCCGCACGAGGTGTCGCTGCTGGTGATCGGGCCCATGACGAACATCGCACTGGCCATCCGCATGAGCCCGGAGATCGTCCCGCTGATCAAACGCATCGTGTTCATGGCGGGCGCGTTCGAGGTGCCGGGCAACACGACGCCCGCCGCCGAGATGAACGTCTGGTACGACCCCGAAGCCGCGCGTGCCGTCGTCCGCCAGCCGATCGATCAGGCGTTCATTCCGCTCGACGTGACCAATACGGTGCCGATGAACAAGGACATCTTCGACCGGATTACGCGCAACGCCGATTCGATCATCGCGAAGCTGTTGCTGAATTCCGGCTTCGCGCGGACGCTGCAGCAGAATCCCAAGGCCACGTCGTACATTTACGACACCCTCGCCTTGGCGTATCTCGTCGATCCCACTTACGCAACCGATGTCGCCGACATGTGGGTGGATGTGGACCTGGCGTGGGGTCCCAGTTACGGCCGCACGCTCGGCTATCGCGAGACCCAGACGCCGGCGGCCAACTACCTCCAGAAGTGCAAGGTGGTCCGCCGGTTCGACAACGAGCGCTTTTTCAAGCTGTACGTCGATCTGCTGACCAGGCCGGTGCCAGTTCGCCCCGGCAGCGCGGAACCCTGAGTGCCCGGCGCGACAGCTCCTGCTGCCGCGCCGATATCCCCTCTAAAAGAACACCCTCGCGAAGAGCCGCAGCTGGCGCGGCTCCGGATACGTGTTGATGACGAGGAAGTTCGCGTTGTTGAAGATCTGCGACCTGAGCGAGGTGCTGCCCAGCGTCTGCAACGCGTTCTTGATCTCGCCGGTTAACTCGAGCCGGCGGGGGCCGTTGCGGAACATGATCTTCGTCAGGCGGACGTGCGCGAACTTTTCCGACTCCGTCCGATAGATATCCCCGGGCGCGTCGAGATAGATGGTGCGCGTTCCCTGGGGGAGGGTGATATTGGCCTGCGAGCCGATCGCGATCCCGGAGACGAGCGTGACGTTCCCGGAGACTTGCACGGCAATCCTGGGGACTTCGTACGAGCCCATCAGCGAGAGCATGTTTGGCCGATCGCGCGCCCCGAGTCCGCCCTCCAGGTTGATGAAGTCGTTCGGGTCGCGCCCTTCCGGCGTTCCGGATCGGGTGCCGGTCGGCTCGATTCCTTTGGCCCGCTGACGCGTGTAGCCGGCCGTGAACTGCCACCGGTTCGACAGACGCTTCGTGGCAGAGAGGATCACCGCGTCGTACTGGCTGTAGTAGCCGGGCCCGTTCTGTCGCACAAAGAGCGACGCGGACGCCGGGCTCGTCCGCGGGAATACGGTGACGGTCTCGTTCACCGCGGTGCCGTAGATGGTGGTGCCGGTAATCGTTTGGGTTGCCTGACCGTACGTGCCGCCGACATCGACCCACCCGAGCTCGTTCCCGGCCCGTTTGTGGACGACGTTGACGCCTATGCCCAGATTGTGCGCGAGCTCGCGATCGAAGCCGATCGCAAATTGATCGGTGTAGGGCGCCTTGGCGCTCGAGTCGAACCGGACGTTCGTGTTCGGAACGGTGACGGACTGAATGATGTTGAAGCAGTTGATCGTTTCGGTCGCGATCGTGGCGCCCGGGCAGGTGGCGGGATTGAACCCGGCGGTCGTCGAAATCGCGCGGCCCGGGTGCAGATCCTCGAATTCGCCAAGAAACAGCGGGAGGTAGTAGCGCCCTGCGACTCCCCGAATGATCGTCTTGCCATCTTTGGTCAGCTTGAAGTTGGCACCGATGCGCGGAGAGACCTGGTTCCACGTCACGAGGTGGCCCGCGCCCGGCAGGGTCCCGACCTCGTTGAATTCGAGATCGAACTTGGGC
>JBKPDW010000140.1:0-4967 GCA_046728115.1 Acidobacteriota bacterium
GCTTCCGGTCGTCCACCAAGGAACTGATCTTCTATACCGACGGCGACGCCCAGTACGATCCCACCGAGCTCGCCGTGCTCTGGCCGAAGATCGCCGCCGCCGATCTGGTGAACGGCTACAAGATCAGCCGCTCGGATCCGCTGCACCGCATCGTCATCGGGCGCGTCTATCACTACATCGTCAGCATCCTGTTCGGGCTGAGGCTGCGCGACGTCGACTGCGATTTCCGACTGATGCGCCGCACGATCTTCGATCGGATCAACCTCGAGAAGACGAGCGGCATCATCTGCGTCGAGATGATGAAGAAGATCCAGGATGCCGGGTTTCGGATCGTGGAAGTGCCGGTCCATCATTATCACCGGGCGTACGGGACGTCGCAGTTCTTCAACTTCCGGCGCCTGTTCCGGACCGGCCGCGATCTGCTGTTGCTGTGGTACGCGCTGGTCATCCGCCGCGATCATCTGCGCCCGGACGTGGAGCCCCTGGCCGCACGCGCCGACGATCCCGCGAACCGCGTCTACCCGGCCCCGCCTCGATCGTGACCGCCGATTACCGCGAGTTCTATCGCGGCCGCTCGGTGATGATCACCGGCGGCCTGGGCTTCATCGGCAGCAACATCGCGCGCCAGCTCGTTGCGCTCGGCGCCGACGTGCTGCTCGTGGACTCGCTCATCCCCGACTACGGCGGCAACCTGTTCAACATCGACGGCATTGCGGATCGGGTCCATGTGAACATCGCCGACGTCCGGCAGCAGACGACGATGAACTATCTGGTCCGCGATCGGGACGTCATCTTCAACCTCGCGGGACAGGTCAGCCACATCGACAGCATGCTCGACCCGTACACCGATCTCGAGATCAATTGTCGCAGTCAGCTCACGGTCCTCGAGGCATGTCGGAAGCAGAACCCGCGCGTGAAAGTCGTGTTCGCCGGCACGCGCCAGGTCTACGGCAAGCCCGACTCGCTGCCCGTCAGCGAAGCGCATCTCGTGCGGCCGACCGACGTCAACGGGATCAACAAGGCCGCGGGCGAGTACTACCATCTCGTCTACAACAACGTCTTCGGCATCCGGGCGTGTTCGCTGCGCCTGACCAACGTGTACGGACCGCGCCAGCTGATCAAACACAATCGGCAAGGCTTCATCGGATGGTTCATCCGGCTCGCGGTCGAGGGCAAGACGATCGAGATCTACGGTGACGGCTCGCAGATGCGGGACTTCGTCTATGTCGACGACGCGGCCGATGCTTTTCTGCGCGCCGGTGCCAGCGATGCGTGCAACGGCGAGGTGTTCAACGTCGGCGGCGACCACCCGATCAGTCACCGCGAATTGGCCACGCTGCTGGTCGAGACTGCCGGATCGGGATGTGTGCGGTACGTCGAGTGGCCCGCCGATAAGAAGGCCATCGACATCGGAAGCTTCTACGCCGATTCGAACAAATTCGTCCGCGCCACCGGCTGGACGCGGGCGGTGCGCCTGCCGGACGGACTCGCACGTACGGTGGCTTTTTACAGAGAACACATCCGGCACTACGTCGACGCCGATTTGAGCGCGGCTTCTGTATGAACGGTGCTCGCCTCCCGTTCATGTCGCTCGTCCCCGGCGAAGACGCAGCCGACGTGCGGCGAGCCATCGACCGGGTGATCGAGCGCGGCTGGTTCATTCTGGGGCCGGAAGTCGAGGCCTTCGAATGGGAGTTCGCGGCAGCCTGTGGCACAGCCTTCGCCATCGGGGTCGGGAGCGGCACCGACGCGATCGCGCTGTCGCTTCGGGCGCTCGACGTCGGTCCGGGCGACGAGGTGATCACCTCCCCGCTCTCAGCGGCGTATTCGGCTCTCGCGATCATGATGACCGGCGCACGTCCCGTCTTTGCCGACATCGATGCGGAACGGCTCACGCTGGATCCTGATCGCGTTAGCGCCGCAATCGGCCCGCGCACGCGCGCGATCCTGCCGGTTCATCTCTACGGGCAGCCGGCGGATATGAACGCATTGGCACAGATCGCGGCGCGACATCGGCTGCCGATCGTCGAGGACTGCTGTCAGGCCCATCTCGCGACTGCGATGGGACGGCCGGTCGGCACGATCGGCGCAGCCGGCGCGTTCAGTTTCTATCCGACGAAGAATCTCGGCGCGCTCGGCGACGGCGGCGCCATCGCCACGAATGATCGCGTTCTGGCGGAAAAGCTGAAGCGGTTGCGCAACGGCGGGCAGACCGATCGGTATCATCACGCTGAATGCGGTGTCAATTCGCGGCTCGACGAGATGCAGGCGGCGATCCTGCGCGCGAGGCTGCCGCGCCTGCGGGGGTGGACCGAGCGGCGCCGCGCGCTCGCGTCCCGCTATCGACGCCTGCTCGCGCTCGAAACCCTCGTCGTTCCACCCGAAGCCGATCCCGGACACGTGTATCACCTCTTCGTCGTGCGATCCGGCAACCGGCAGGAACTGCAGCAACATCTCGAGCGCCGGCGCATAGAAACCCTGATTCACTATCCAGTGCCCATCCCGAAGCAGCCGGCGCTCGCCGCCACCGATCCGGCCGATTGCCCGGTCGCGACGCGCGCGTGCAACGAGGTGCTGTCGCTACCGCTCTATCCTCTGCTTCGCGACGATCAACTCGACGAGGTCGCGGCCGCTGTCAATGCGTTCGAAAGGACCGACGAGTGCGTGCACTGATCACTGGCGGCGCCGGCTTCATTGGATCACATCTCTCGGAGATGCTGCTCGAACGCGGGCACGAAGTCCTCATCCTCGACAATCTGTCGACGGGCTCGATCGACAACATCAGCCATCTCAAGGGTCGCGCCGGTTTCGAGTACTTCATCGATTCGGTGAACAACGAGCCGCTGCTCGCGGAACTGATCGATCGCAGCGACGTGGTGTTTCATTTCGCGGCCGCCGTCGGCGTGAAGCTGATCGTCGAGCAGCCCGTGTACACGATCGAGACGAACGTGCACGGCACCGAAGTGGTCCTCAAACACGCGAACAAGAAAAAGAAGCTGGTCGTGATCGCGTCGACGTCCGAGGTGTACGGCAAGAGCGACGATGTGCCCTTTCGGGAAGACTCGGATCTCGTCATGGGGCCAACCCCCAAGCATCGGTGGGCCTACGCCTGCAGCAAGGCGATCGACGAGTTCCTGGCCCTCGCCTACTGGAAGGAACGCAAGCTGCCGGTCATCATCGTGCGGTTCTTCAACACGGTGGGTCCGCGCCAGACGGGCCAGTACGGAATGGTCATCCCGAATTTCGTCCGGCAGGCGCTCGCGGGCGAGCCAATCACGGTGTTCGGCGATGGAACGCAGTCACGTTCCTTCACCCATGTCGCAGATGTCGTCAGCGCCCTGCTCAAACTCGTTGGCGAGCCCAAGGCGATCGGCGAGGTGATCAACCTGGGGAACACTGAAGAGGTGAGCATTCGCGAGTTGGCCGAACGGGTCCGATCGCTCAGCGGGTCGAAGTCGACGATCAAGTTCATCCCCTACGATCAGGCGTACGAATCCGGATTCGAGGACATGCCGCGGCGCGTTCCGGCGCTCCAGAAGGCCGAATCGCTGATCGGGTATGCGACGAAGCACACGCTGGACGACATCCTCCTGCAGGTAATCGACTACTTTCGAAAGAAGTAGAAGAGTAAAATAGAGGCGTTATGAAATACAGCAGAGCTCTTGGAATCGCGGTTGGCGCGTGCGTGCTCGCGGCATCGAGTGCCTGGGCCGATGTCCAGGTGACGATGCAGAACGGCCTGGTCTCGATCGTCGCCAAGGACGCCACGCTTCGCCAGATCATGACCGAGTGGGCCCGCGTGGGTCAGACGACGATTGTCAACGTCGAACGCATTCCGGGCGGACCCATGACGCTGGAACTGACCAACGTCCCCGAGGAAAAGGCGCTCAGCGTGTTGATGCGTCCTTTGAGTGGATATCTAGCTGCGCCGCGTGCGGACAGTGCACCGAACACGTCGCGGTACGATCGCATCCTCGTGATGCCGACGGTCGCTGCCGCGCCGCAGCCGGTCACGGCGACCACCGCCTCCCCGCCGCCTCCTCCGGTATTTCAGACGGGACAACCCGCGGTGCAGGCTGCTCAACCGCAAGTCGACGAAGATGTCGACGAGCGTCAGGGAGCTGTACCCGGTGCGCCGGCGCGGGCTCCCGTGTTCACGACATTCCCGCAGCCGCAGGTCGTCAATCCGGGGGCGGTAATGCCGCAGAACGGTGTCCCGCCAGCGTACGTCGTGCCGCCTGGGATGCAGATGCCGGTTGCTCCTGCGGCGCCGCAGCAGCCGCCGCCGGGACCTGTGCCGACTATTCCCCAAGGATCGTCCGTTCCTGGGATGATGGTCCCAACTCCGACACAGCCGGGAGTGCAAGCCCCGGGCACGCCGGTCCGACGCCCTGGCGGTATTTAGCACGTTGACGCTCGTCGACGATCTCAGCGTCGCGATTGCTGACGCCATGCGCCAGAAGGACACCGTCCGTCTGGGCGCGCTTCGGATGTTGAAAGCAGCACTGATGAATCGCGAGGTCGAGCGCGGACGTGCACTCGACGTCGCGGAATCGCAACAAGTGGTCACCTCGCTGGTCAAACAGCGTCGCGATTCAATCGAGCAATTCACGAAAGGTGGACGTCAGGATCTCGCGGAAAAGGAAGCGAGCGAGATTCGCGTGCTCGAAGCCTACCTGCCGGCCGCCGCAGACCCGGCGCTCATCGAGCGCGCCATTGCAGAAGCCATTCAGGAAACAGGGGCGGCATCAACAAAGGATATCGGACGCGTGATGAAAGCGGCCATGTCCAAACTTGCAGGCCAGACCGTCGATGGCAAGGTCGTGAACGAGCTGGTGCGTAGCCGGCTTTCCGGCGCCTAAACTTTTTGGCTGATTCAGCCGTCTAACGCTATGAGACGGCAGAAATAGCCCTCTCATCCATCCTCCTTGAGGCCCTCGTCGTGAACGCGGCGAGAGCCTCTTTTT
>JBKPDW010000141.1:0-21903 GCA_046728115.1 Acidobacteriota bacterium
GGCCACGGTCACAGATCGCGAGGGGCATCCCGCCCCCGATCTCACCCGCGACGCGTTCGAGATTTACGAGGACGGCGAAAGGCAGCCGATTACCCAGTTCGCGCACGAACGCGTGCCAGTGGGGCTCGGCGTGCTGCTCGACATCAGCGACAGCATGTACGGCAAGCGGATTCAGGACGCGCGCGCGGCCGTCGACCGGTTTCTGTTCGAACTCCTCGATCCAGCCGACGAATTCTTCCTGATGGCGTTCAATCACAAGCCGCGGCCGCTGACGGGCTGGACGCGTACCCGCGACGACATCCGCCGCGCGCTCGACGGCCTGAAACCGAATGGCGGCACTGCCATCTACGATTCGATTTTCGAGGCGCTCCCGGTGCTCGACCGCCGGACCCGCGAACGCGCCGCGCTGCTGATCATCTCGGACGGCGCCGATACCGCAAGCACGTCGACGCTTCGCGAGCTGCGATCGGCACTGCTTCGGAGCGATGTGTTCGTCTATGCAATCGCCATCGATTCGCCCGAGCGGCGAACAATCAACGCGGGCGTCAACGCCGAAGCGCTGCGCGATATCACGAATCAGAGCGGCGGCCGAACCGAGATCATCCGCAGCTCCGAGGATCTGAACGACGCCACAGCGCGGATCGCCGAAGAACTCAACACGCAGTACCTGCTCGGCTACACCTCGCCCAAAGCCGCCGACGGCAACTACCACAGCATTCGCGTCAAGGTTGTCGGCTCCGATTACCGCGTGAGGGCCAGGAACGGATACGTCGCGGCCCGCGAGTAACGTGCTCACTCACCTGCTGCTGGCCGCCGCACTGCAGGTGACGGCGCAGTCCCGATCGATGCAGCCTGGCAAACTCGTGATTTTGACGATCGTGTCGCCGCGCGCACGCACGCTTCGGGTGCGTGCATTCGACCGCGATGTCAGCTCGTTTGCGACTGACGCCCACCGGTGGCGCGCGCTGGTCGGGATCGATCTCGACGTGAAGGCCGGGACGTATCCGGTGACCGTCGTCGGGGACGACGGCGAGTCGGCTGTTTATAACCTGATTGTCAGGCCGCGCAAGTTTCCAACGCGCCGCCTGACCATCGATTCTGCATTCGTCACGCCACCCGAGTCCGAACGGACGCGCATCGAGCGCGAGGCGGCATTGCTCGTCGCCACCTTCAATCACTCCACGGAGGAACGCTTGTGGAGTGGCGCATTCGTGCGACCCGTGTCGGGCGCTGCCAACAGTGCGTTCGGCACACGGAGCATCTTCAACGGACAGGCGCGTAACCCGCACGGTGGCGCCGATTTCATGAGCGCGGCGGGCACACCGATCCATGCCCCCAACTCCGGCCGCATCGTCGTCGCCCGCAACCTGTATTACTCGGGCAACACCGTCATCATCGACCACGGCTTGCAACTTTTCTCAATGCTGGCACATCTGTCCGCCTTCGACGTTCATGAAGGCGATGCCGTATTGGCCGGTCAAATCGTCGGGCGCGTCGGCGCGACCGGACGGGTGACGGGGCCGCATCTGCATTGGGCCGTGAGAGTCGGCGCCGCACGCGTGGATCCGTTGTCGCTTGTGGCGTTGCTGGGTTCGTAGATTAAGCGCCGCCCGATCGGTGGGGTGGGGCTTTCAGCCCTCGCGTGGGCGGCCCTGAAGGGCCGCCCTACGTCGATTGAACCTGCTTCGAGCGTCACCGTTCCGCGAGCGGAAGCCGGACCAGAAATGTCGCGCCGTTGCCTTCGCCCTCGCTTGCGGCCTCGATCGAGCCGCCGTGCAACTCGACGAGGTGGCGTGTAATCGCCAGACCGAGCCCGAGGCCGCCGTGCTGCCGCGTGAACGAGCCGTCGGCCTGCCGGAACTTATCGAACACGAACGGCAGAAACGCCGGTGAGATGCCGATGCCCGTGTCGGTGACGCGGAGCGTCGCGTGGCCGTCATCAGCGGCGATGTCGACCGCAATCCGGCCGCCGGGGTTGGTGAACTTCACCGCATTCGACAACAGGTTCCACGCGACCTGCTGCAGCCGACCCGCATCTCCGACGACGATGACGGAGTCGGGCGCGTTGATCTTCACGTCGAGATGCTTGGCAGCAGCGGCCGGCGCAATGGCTTCGACACCGTGCCGCGCCACCCCGACGAGGTCGACGCTCGCGAGGTTCAGGCGCAGATTGCCCGCCCTGCCGTGCGCCAGGTCGAGGATGTCGTCCACGATCTGCGACTGGGCCTGGGCGTTGCGCTCGATGGTCCGCACGGCGCGTGCAGCGCCCTCGGCGTCGAGCTGGCCGGCGGCCAGTATGCGCGCCCAGCCAAGGATCGCCGACAATGGCGTTCGCAATTCGTGCGACAGCGCGGCGAGGAATTCGTCCTTCAATCGATTCAGATCGTCGGCCCGTCTGAACAATCTGGCATTCTCGATGGCGGGCGACACCCGGCGCGCGAACTCTTCGACGAGCGGAAGGTCGGCCTCCCCGTAGTCGCGGCGCGAATCGTGTTCGCCGCTGGCGAACGAAATGATGCCGATGGTGCGTCCGTGCACGCGGAGCGGAACGCCTATGAAGGCATATGGCCGCAGCTCGTCGCCCAGCTCGAAGAGCTCCGGATCGATCGCGCTGGCCTGCGCGCGAGCGCGTTCGATCGCTTCGTGGTTGACGATCATCGGCTTGCCCGACTTCATCACGGCGTCGTAGAACGCCGGAATGGTCGGACTCCCCGATGCGTCGTTCGTGATCCGGCGGATCATGTCGCGCAGGATCGGCTCCTTGCGGCGATCCACATGTCCGCACGCGACGGGTCTCAGCGTTCGATCTTCTTCGACCACCACGTTGCACCAGTCGCCAAGGCGCGGCAGCGCGATGTGGACCGCCCGATCGAGCGTTTCCTGATAGTCGAGTGACGACGTCAGGAGCGCACTCACTTCCGCGAGAAAGGCGAGCCGTTCGCTGGCGGCGAGGGCTTCGTCGCGCGCGCGGCGCTCGCGCTCGAGCAACTCTTCACGAACGCGATCGGCGCTGCGCAGCGACTCGTTCTGCGCGGCGAGCCGTGCGATCGCTTCCTGTTGAACGGCCCGGGCGTGTGACAGACGATCGTTCAGCCAGACGACGATTATGCCGACGAGGGAGAACCGCAGCACCACCGATTCCATCGACCCGACAATCGCCCCGGCCCGTTCGACCGAGACCAGCCAGTACATCGCGAGGCTCGCCAGCGAGATCGACACCAGGCCAGGGCCAAGCCCGCCGTAGCGGGAGGCCACCGTGACGGCGATGAAGAACCAGATGAACGGCGCGGCGACGAAGAGCCGCACCGGCATCACGGCGAGCACCGCCACGGCGGCAATCACCGTCGTCACAGCGAACGCGTAGCGATGCAGATGCGAATGGATTGGCGGCAAGATCCCCGATCATAGCGTCGGACGCCGTGCGCGTCTTACTTGATCACGCGCACCTGAAAGTGTCCTTCTTGTCGAAGGACCGTCACTCCAACGTCGATCGGCTGTTGTTCGAACAGCAGATCGACGGCACCGAACGGCAAGGCCAGGTTCATGATGCGCAGGTAGGTGACGAACGGCGGAAGCAGCGACCGGCCGACGCACAGCGTGCGACGCTCGGCATCCAGCGACACACGAAGACACGATTGGACAAGCTGGAACACCACGCCCGAGGCCCAGGCCTGTGGAGAGCAGGCGACGGGATACAGCGTCGGTCCCTCGCCGGGCCGACGATGAAAACCACAGAAGAGTTCCGGCAGACGATGGACCTCCATCGTATCGCTCGCCTCGAAGAGGCCCGCGAACGGCGCGTGCAGGAGATCGTCGAACCGGTAGCGCGAAAAGCCGGCCGCTATCATCCCGTTGTCATGCGGCCAGACCGATCCGTTGTGATACGACATCGGGTTGTAGCGGACTTCTGACGACGAGAGCGTTCGAATCCCCCAGCCTGAATACATGTCGGGGCCGACCAGGCTGTCCGCCACGCGGCGCGCCCGCGCCTCCGAAGCGATGCCGACAAAGAGACATTGACCGGCATTCGACGTGCGCACGCGACACGGGCGCTTGCTGCCATCCAGCGCCAGCGCATACGTGCCGAGATCGTCGCACCAGAACCGATCCTCGAACGCCACGCGGAGCTGCTCCGCCTGGTGGCGCAGCCGATCGGCGCGCGCGTGATCGGACAGCGCGTCGGCCATATCGGCGGCGCTCAACTTGGCGCCGTACACGTACCCTTGAACCTCGCACGTAGCAATCGGCGCGTCGGCGAGCGAGCCGTCGGCGTGAAAAACGGAGTCCTGGGAATCCTTCCACGCCTGGTGAACCAGCCCGGTCGGCGATCGTCTGGCGTACTCGACGAAACCGTCACCGTCCCGATCCCCGTCTCGATCGATCCACGTGAGCGCCCTGTCGACGTGCGGCCAGAGCGAGGACAGGAACGCGCGATCGCCGGTCCGTTCGAAATAGGCGCCAGCGGCGATGACGAACAAGGGCGTGGCATCGATGCTCCCGTAGTACCGGCCGAACGGCACTTCGCCGAGCCGCGCCATCTCGCTGCTGCGCGTCTCGTGCAGGATTTTCCCCGGCTCTGCGTCCTGCGCGGCGTTGTACTCGTCGGCCTGCGTCGCGGCCAGGTACGACAGCACGCCGCGCGCGATCATCGGATTGATCCACAGCGTCTGCAGCGCTGTGATGAGGCCGTCGCGGCCGAAAGGCGTGCTGAACCAGGGGACCCCTGCGTACGGATAGTCGCCGTATGGCGTCGTGGTCGTGAGCATCCGCAGGTCGGCAGCGGACCGGCGAACCCACGTGTTGAACCGCTCGCTCGACGTCTCGATCGTGGCGTACGCGGCGCGCGCTTTCTCGATCGACGCGCACGATTCGCTCAACGCGGATTCGTACGCGCGCGGCGCCACCGGGCGGCGCTCGCGCTCGCATCGAATCGTCAGACACACGGCGATCGGCTGCTGCGGAGGCAGATCGTATTCGAGCCGAACGAGGCCGCCATCGACGGCCGCAGGCGGCGTGCTCCACTCGATCACGGTGCAGCGATCCTCCCCATCGAGGCCCCGATAGGCGAACCGCACGCCGCGATCGATTGACTCGGGATCCCGCCGCGTTCCGTGGTGTTCGCGGCGCATGCCACGCACCTCGAAGATGTCGGCGAAGTCGGCGTCGAGATCGAAGGTGAGCGCGATAGGCAGGTTCGTGCGACCGTAGTTCCACAGTCGAATCCGCTCGTACCAGGCGCCGTCCCAGAGAAACCGCGCGCGAAACAGATGCACGATGTCGCGCGCCAGCACGACGTCGTGTTCGCCGAGCGGCATGTCGGGATTGGTGAGGTCCGCGCCGAACAGATCGTTCTCGTCCTTGACGCGGGCGCTCAACAACAACGGCCGGCGCCCGTTGAGCCGGAGCCTGAATCGGGACACATACCGCGTCCCTTCGTGATACAGGCCCTGCTCGCCGGTCGCGAACATGCCGACGTCGCCGTGCAAGTCGAACACTGCAAACGTATCGCCGTGCTGGAGAACGGCGATGCGCTCGTCAGCACGCGACGCCGTCGCTAGAATGTAGAACTGATCCTGGACCTGGATGACGTCGTCCATACACCTCGAGGTAGCCGTCGACCATACGATCGATTGAGAAGTGCCGCTCCACCCAGGTGCGGCACGATTCGGCCGGAATCGTGCACGACACGATGCGATCGGCCATGTCCGCCACGTCGCGACAGATCCAGCCGCTGACCCCATCGCGCACGATTTCCTCGACCGATCCGCCCCTGAACGCGAGGACCGGCGTACCGCACGCCATGGCCTCGATCATCGTCAGGCCGAACGGTTCGTCCCATTCGATCGGGAACAGCATCGCGCGGGCACGCGACAAGAGGGCGATCTTCTGTTCGAGATTGGCTTCGCCCACGAACTCGATGTCGCCACCCAGCTGAGGCTTCACCTGCTCTTCCCAGTATGCGCGAAACAGAGGCTGCACTTCGCCGGCCAGTTTCAGCGGCAGACCGGCGCGTCGCGCGGCGGCAATCGCGTGGTGGGCGCCCTTGCACGGCGCCATCCGCCCGACAAACACGACGTAGTCGTCTTTCTCGCTCGAGAAGCGATAGTCGTTCAGCGCGAGTCCATGGTGCACGACATGAACCTGGGGCATCAATTCGCGACGAGCCTGCGCGGCGCTGATCGCGACGTAGTCGATCTCCGGGTATTTCGCGTAGAGCTCCGACAGGATCGGCTCGTGCGGATGGTGGAGCGTCGCCACCACCGGCTGCTCGATGAACGTCGTCATCGGCACCGCGATGGCGTCGTTGATGTGCACGAGATCGGCGTGCGCCGACGCGTCATTCAGCGCCCACGCCGTGTGATCCGCGTTCTTCAGCTGAGCGACGGCCGGCTCCTTAATCGGCCACTGCGAATGGCGATAACGCCACTTGAGTTCGCACGGGACCCGCGACTCGCCGTTCGCGTAGACGACGACATCGTGGCCGCGTGCGTGAAGCCCTTCGGCGAGGTGAGCGACGAAGAGTTCAGTACCACCGTAAGTGACAGGAGGGACGGGAATGAAGGGAGGGGCAACCAACGCGATCCGCATGACCTACAAGCTGGAGCAAGCGGTGTTCCAATCCGGAGACGGCAGGGCGCCGTCGAACGGCTCAGGCGGATGTGTCGGACACAATGTTCGTTATGGGCGCAATCGCGCTACCTCCGAGGAACCCATGATCCCGGTCTTGCTGAAACGCGGTCGCAGCGGCCGCGTGGTCGTGCGCATCGGTACGGAGCGAAACGCGCCAAAGGCTCCTCTATCGTCGTTCGATTGCCGCACGTTCGCCTCGGCGATTGCGCCCCCAGACACGTTTCTCCAGCTCGTCGGTGTACCGCGCGCCTGTCGTCCTCCAAACCGCGGCAGTTCGTGGAGGTCGACGTGCGACCGCGCGAGGCAATCGACGCCGGCGCGACATATTGGAATCGGGCACTTCGTGTATGTCAGCGTTGCGCGTCGCGCCAGTCATGAAGATCTATCAGGCCATCCGGCGCACGGGCGAAACGGCCCTCGGGCTCCGTCACACCGTACTGCGGCCGTGGCACATTTTCGGGTGCCTGGCATCGATGGGGGCGCTCATCTCATTCTTTGTGCACGTGCTGTCCCGATCTACAGTCGGACCAATACACCTCGAGCCGGTCTGGCCGTCGCCTGCGCGATTGCGTGCGCATAAAATGCGACTTGACGACGGTAACGCTCCTCGCCGCTGGCCGCGATCTCGAGGTCGGTCTTGTAATCGACGACGACCCATTCGCCGTCCTCTTCGAATGCGAGGTCCACCACGCCCTCGACGATGCCACCGTCGATCATGCAGGAGACCGGCGTTTCCCGCCGGCAGGCGCCGCGTGCCTCCGCAGCGCGCGCTCGTGTCATCAACTCGTGAGCGAGCATCCGCTCCGCGATCGTCACCGCCGCGGCAACGTCATCGCCACCGAGCCCGAGCACGCGCGCCTCGGCCATCGCGATGCGTTCGACGACGTCCCTTGTCGCACCAAGCGCGGTTTGGGAGAGGATGCCGTGAACGAGCAACCCGAACGCCGCACCACCCGAACGCTGTCCGGCGCTGCGCACATCCACAATCTGCACGTCGGCATACCTTACGGCTTCCTCGCGAACCTCCACTCCCGCCTTCTGACTTTCCACTTTTGACTTCTGACTTTCAACTTTTGACTTCTGACTTTTTACTTCCAAATTTCTCTCTATCCATTCCCTTGCCGTCTGCACTGTGACCGACAGTACGCCGCCCGTTGCTCTCGCCTGGTCGCGTGCCGCGCGCCAATCGTCGTACGCCCGCCGTCGCTCGGCAACGACCTCGCGCGGCGCTTCTTTCACGATGAGATCCTGGCGGCGAATGCCTGCAGGCGACGGCACTGCCAGCTCGAGCCAGCGTGGATCCCACCAGACGACCGAGTAGCCGCCGAAGTCGTGCGCGCCGGGCGCGATGGTTCGGGCATCCGGAGGCCGATCGTCGGGTCGTTCGAGCAGGCTGTCCGTGGACTTGATGGGCGGACATCCCGGTCCGCGCGTGACCCGCTGCTCTTCGCCGCGGGGAGGATAAATCGCGGACTTCAGCGGCGAGAGCCATCCACCCTCCCACGGCTCGTCCCCGACGGCCGGCACCACCAGGAGGTCGCGTGCGCGGGTGGCGGCCACGTACGCAAGCCGCACGCCTTCGGCGTGATCGCGCCGCACCTCCTCGAGCTCGTGCTCGTGCAGCTCGCGCGGCGTCCACCCGCCCAGCTTGACCGCGCACAAACGCCGCCTCGCGTCCAGATATCGACTGGCCTCGTCGCGATGCAAGCGACAGGTCGGGTCAGCAAGGATGACGACCGGGAATTCGAGGCCCTTGGCCTTGTGCACGGTCATCAGCCGCACACCGCCGCTGCCCTCTTCGACGATGGGCGCTTCGGCCGCCTCGGTATCGGCCGCCGCACGCCGCAGTTCGTCGATGAAGCCGCGAAACGAAATGCCGCCGTTCGCTTCGTATTGACGCGCCAGCTCCGCCACGTGCAACACGTTGGCGAGCGCCTGCTCACCGCCCGGCCAGAGGATGAACCCCACGTGCGCACGTGTCGCCGCGAGGACGCGCGCGATCGTCTCAGCGACCGGACGGTAGTTCCGTCGCCGGTGCAAGTCCTGCAGGACGCGCAGGGCATCGGCAATCGGCATCAAGTGCGTCGTCGGCGCACCGGCCAGCGCGAGCTCCGTGCCCGAATTACCACCCAGTTCCCGTGCCACCCGGTAGGGATGAAAAGCGCCGAACCGATCGCGATATTCGAGGAGCAGTTCGTCGTCGATGCCGAAGAGCGAGCCCTTGAGCGTCGCAAAGACCGACAGCTCGTCATCGGGCCATTCGACGGCCGCGAGCGCGGCGCGGATCGTCTCCACCTCCTCGCGCCCGTGAAACGTCTTGCCGCCGACCAGCAGATGTGGAATGCTCCGCGCTTCGATCGCCGTGATGTACGGCCTCGTCATGTCTTCGGAATAGCTCGTGAAACGGCGGAACAGGATCGCGATGTGCTGGGGACGAATGGGAACCCATCGCTCGCCCCCGTCCGCGGGACGATCGGACACCTCCCAACCGCTTTCGTTCACGAGCCAATTGATGAAGGCGCCAACGGCGTTGGGCAGCGAGCTTTCGATCGCGCGGCCGGTGACGCTGTTGCCGAAGGTGCGGCCGCTGGAGTACGGCGCGGGCACCGACAGCGCGACGATTGCAGGCTGCGAGGCGCGGCTTTTCCGGTCCTCGCCAAGCGGCTGATACGGCGCCTGAAGCGCGACCTTGTCCTCGACCATTTCGCGTTGGAACGCGCAATTGACGAAGCGCTGTATTTCGGGCACGGCGCGGAAACTCGTCGTCAGCTGCAGCACGGGACGGTCCGGCGTCTCTAGTTGATCGCGCACGTGCCAATACGTGCCGACGTCGGCGCCGCGGAAGCGGTAGATGGCCTGCTTCGGATCGCCGACGATGAACAGCTTGCCCGGCTGGGGTCGAACCTGCCGCCAATCGTCGATGGACTCGTTGTCCGCCGACAGGAGGAGGAGAATCTCGGCTTGCACCGGATCGGTGTCCTGGAACTCGTCGACGAACACGCGCTTGAACCGACCCTGCAGGTACCGGCGCATCTCGACGTTGGCGCGCAGCACGTCGCGGGTTCTCGTCAGGAGGTCGACGAAGTCGAGCGCGCCCTGTTGCGCCTTCAAAGCCTGATAGCAATCGATCGGCGGCTGAAGTTCTTCGCGCAGCAGCGCGGCTAGATCCGCGTCGGCATCCGCACGAAACTGAACGATGGCGGCATGGAATTCATCGCGCGCCGCGAGCACCTTCGTCCGCGGAACGGATCCGAACAAGGGACCATATCCCTTTTTCGTCTTCGCGAGGCCCTGATCGCGGGCGAGGTCGACGAGCCGCGCTTCCCAGCCGTCCAGATCGCGCCACCTGAGCGACTGTTCCAGCTCGATCTGTCTGCTCAGGCGGCGCACGCCGTCCAGCGATTTGAAAAGGTTATCCTTCGCCGGTCCGAAGCTACTCAGCTTCGCGAGCGCATGCAGTTGAGGAACGAGGCGATCGATCTCGGCTTCCCGATCGAACGGCTGGCGGTTCCACGGATGGACGAAGTCGCGCAGATCCGCGAGCGTCCAGCCCGCCGTGCGCACGCGATCGATGGGTCCGGCATCCTCACCGCCGAACCAGGGCCCGCTGGTCCGCCGAAGCGCGCGGCGCACACCTTCGGGGGGATTCGCCAACGCCTGCTGCAGCCAGTCGCTGAAGGCCCGTGCGTAGAGCCGCTGGGCCTGCGGCTCGGTCAATACCGCGAACAGCGGATCGACCACCGCTTCGACGGGCCGCTCGCGCAGCAGCTCGGCGCAGAATCCATGGATGGTGTTGACGTGCGCCTCTTCGAGACGGCGAAGCCCATCCTCGAGCCGCTTCCGTTCGCCAGAGTCCCGGCTCGTCGCGTGTTCCAGTTCGAGCGCCTCGCGAAGACGCACTTTCAGGACGCCGGCGCCCTTCCCGGTAAACGTCCCCGCACCGATCTCCTCCATCGTCGCCCGCGCCGTCGCCAGCACGCGCACGATCCGCTTCACGAGCTCGGTCGTCTTGCCGGTGCCGGCGGCCGCTTCGACGACCAGCGTGTCATCGAGATCCTCGAGGATTGCTTTGCGCGCGTCGGCGTCATGCATCGGAGTCATCGCAGTTCACGCAAGCTGCGCAGATCGGCCAGCAGCGCGTCGGGCTTTTTCGACACACGTCGCTCCTCGTCGGATCCGCAGATGGGCCGAAAATCGCACCACCGGCAGGCATCCCTGCGCGGCGCGGCTGGCAGGCAGCCGAGCTCGACGGCGCGATCGACGATGGTCAAGGCGAGCAGTCCTTGCGCCCGTGCGTAGTCGTCGATGGCGATCGTGTGCTCGCCGAATCCACCGGCCGTCGTGCAGAAATACAGGCGTCCGGCTGCCACCCGCGTCTTCAACCCGTGCTCGATCGCGACGCTGTAGAGAACGGGCTGCAGTGTTTCGCCGCCCCCAATGATCAGGCCGTCTTTCGATCTGTTCTTTCCGGTCTTGTGATCGGTGATCCGCAGCGTCGATCCGTTCGCGCTTCGTTCGATGAGGTCGACTGAACCGCGCAGCACAAATCCCGGCCCTGTGACGATCGGTTCCGGCAAGCTGCGCGGATCGCGCCCCTCGTCGTCGAGGCCGAAGCTGAACTCGAAGTATTCCGGAATCCAGTCGGACGACTCGCTGAGGCGGCGCATCCAGATACCGAGATCGCGTCGGATGTCGGCAATCTCGTCCAGCCACACACGGGCAATGGCGGGTGCCAGATTGTCTTCGTATTCCGCTGCCACGCGATCGACGACCGTGTGCAACGTGGTGACGGCCTTTGAAAGGTTGGCCGGTATGACCGGAAGTTCACGGGCAGCCTGCAGCGCGCGGAAGGTCTCGGCCTGGACGCGATGGAACAGGCTGCCGCGCGTCAACGGATCCATGCGCACGAGCGGCTCCGGTTCCTCCCAGCGTTCGATGCGGTGGATGGCCGACAGCAGAAACTGATACGGGCATGTCGCAAAACGCTGCAGCGCCGACAGCGAGTACGGACGCGCGCGCAACCGATGGTGCGCCAGCGCAGGCGCGGTCGCGGACGTGGTCCGAATCAGGCCATCGCTGGGCGACCACCGCCCGTTCCACCGAGCCCATCGGCTGATCACCGAACGCCGGAGCGCATCGTTCAGCTCGAGCAGGTATCGGCCCTGTCCTTTGGCGCCTGGGCCTCGCGTATCGATCAGAGGCGCCAGGACCGCAAGATCGTGTTCGAGATCGTCGACGGCGCGCGCCGGATCGCGCGGTGCAGGCCAGGCGAGCGTCGCATCGGCTTCGGTAGCCGCTTCCGCCGCGAGGGTCCGATGATCCGGCACGCGGCCGATGATCGCGCGCATCACATCGAGCGCGTAGAAAGACGGCACTCGCGGCCGCATGTCCCCCATCTCGGCGCCGAGTCGCGGGTACGAGAGGTACACGCGCTCAGTGGCCGCGCCAATGGCCAGGCGCAGCAACAGACGTTCGGCTGCCGTGCGATCTGAGCGTGTCACGAGCGGCGCGTGTGAGGCGATTCTCGCTTCGTCCGGCAGCAGCGGATCTTCGTACGACCGCTGGGGGAAGATGCGCTCGGCCAGACCGGGCACGAACACGACGCGAAACACGCGGCCGCGTATCTGATGCGGCGTGCCGACGAAGACGCGGCCATAGCGTCGAGTGGGAGGATGCCAGTCGAGCGTCGACAGCCGCTGCAGCAAGAGATCGCGCACCTCCTCAAGCGGCACCGGCCCGACCGATGCCATCGGACGCAAGTCGGCCAGAACGCGCAGCACGCGATCGGGACGCCGCAGAACGCGAGGCGCGAGATCGACGAGCCGATCGAGCCAATCGCCCCACGTGGCGTCGTGCGGCCAGTCACCAAGGCGATCGATGACTGGCAGCGCGAATTCGCGAAGATGCCGGAGGTTTCGCAGGTCGCGCTTGATGGCGGCAATTCGCGGCGAATCGGGATCGTCACGAGTCAGCTCGGCGAGTCGCAGCGTGTAGTCGGCGGCCAGGCCATCCAGGCGGCGACGCCAGCGCTGCTTGCCGTCCGCGCGGTTGACGCCGCCAATCACGGCCGACTCGACAATCAGTTCCTCCCACTTCCACGGCGCACGCAGCGCCCCGGCGATCACCGCGTCGCCGTCCGCGTCCACGACGGACGCATTCAAGACATCATCAACAGGAGTCTCCGACGAGGCGTCGTCGAGGCGCGCATATGCCTCGTCGTCGGGCAGAGCAACGGCGACCTCCGTCCCTGCGCCGACCTCCGTCCCAGGCGAGCGTCGGCCGTCGATTTGCGGGACCTCGCCGAGCGACAAGTACTCGTCGAATCGTCTGGCCGACAGCTTTTCGCAGGCGCACGACAGGAGCGCGATGAACGCGCGGCCGGACGGATCGGGCCGCCGTGTGCCGCGGTCGAAGTACGCGGGTATTGCCGCGCGTCCGAAAGCGTGCTCGAGGAGTCCCACGTAATGCTGCGACGATCGTAGGCAGACCGCGATTTCATCGAACCGCACTCCGGCAGCAGCCTCGTCGAGCACCCGCCGGGCGATCTCGAGCGCTTCACGGGCTTCACCGGGCGCCGAGAACAAGCGAACGTCGCCGGTTCTGGTCCGTTCGGGCGGCGGGTCCAACTCGAAGATGTGCCGTCGCAATCGCCCTAGATCGGACGAGGCAGGCGCATCGTCGTCGAGCACCTCGATCCGCGCGGCATCGCCGATCGCCGTGCACGTCGCCTCGTCGCCTTTTGCGATCGTGACGAGCGCGTCCGGAGCCGCGCGGCACAGCGCCAGCGCAAAACCGCCCTCGGCCGCCGACGCAAACGGCACATCCAGGATCAGCACCGGGCACCGATACCAGCGGACGCCGCTCGTCCACGCTGACGCGGCCACCTGAAACAGGGCGGCCCGATCCTCGACGCCGGCCGATCGCAGCTGATCGTCGATGCGCGCCAGCAACCGCCCCACATCGGGGCTGCCGGCACCTGCGCGTTCGAGAGCATCCGTCGTGGCCCCAGCGAGGCGCAGTTCGTGCACGGTGCGCGCGAGCGCCCTCGGAAAGCCAGGCATGCCGGCCACCGGCCCGAAGTACGTGAGATCGCCTTCGCTGCGCGCATCGAACGCCGCGCGCGCCGCAACAGCTTCGGCGTTCGCGGCGGTGCCCGGCACCCGGCCTTCCGTCGACAGATGAATCGCCGCCGCCCTGGCGGCGAGCTCGGTCAGGCTGAAGCGGTGCAATCCAAACGTCGCGCGACCGCGCGAAACCTCGCGGACGAAATCATCGGCCGCTCCGCGCGTGGCTGCGACGACCAGCAGTTCGGTGTCTGAAGGAAATCGATCGAGAAACAGGCGGGCCGCCTGCAGGCGGGCTCGAGCCGACGTTGAAACCACTACGCGCATTGTGCTCTCCTCCGGCGCCGTGCCGGGGACTCGGGATCAGCGGCGCCACGCCGCTGCGACTCGTGGATTATACCGGGATTGGGGTTGGGTGTAGGGCTATTCTGGGGATTGGGGTTTGTTAGGGGCTTGGGTTCGGATTCGAGACATTTGCGACACGAACACGGTAGTAGTCGTTGTGGCGTTCGACCTCCACCGGCGCATCGAAGACGGCACTGAGCGTCTGGTCTCGCAGCGCGTCAGCTTTCGGACCGTCGAACGCGACGCGGCCCCGCTGCAGCAGGATCACCCGGTCGATCTCGGGGATGATCTCGTCGACGTGATGCGTGACGAGCACAACGGTGATGCCGCGTCTCGCGATCAGACGCACGCGGTCCATGAACGCGTGCTGCGCGACGAGGTCGAGACCTCGGGTCGGCTCATCGAGCACCAGCGCCTTCGGATCGTGCACGAGCGCGCGGGCGATGAGGACACGCCGCGCCTCGCCCGTGGACATCGTGTCGAGCGTCGCGCCGGAGAGGTGCGACACGCCCATCAGCTGCAGAGCCGAAAACGCGGCGGATCGCATCGCGCCGGTCACGAGGTGGTTCCTGAAGAGACCCTGACTGGCGAAGAAGCCCGACAGAACGGCGTCCTCCCCTGAGATCTGACCAGCGACGTTCCCATGTACGAACCGATCGTGCAGGTCGGCGGACACGATGCCGAGCTGCGACCGCAGATCGAACACGTTCCACCGGCCCTGACCGAACACCCGAATAGGCGAGACGCCGTTGAACGCCGCCAGTGGGTACTGCTGCAACGTGAGCAGCTTGATCAGCGTCGACTTCCCGGCACCGTTCGGACCGAGGATGGCTGTGTGCTCGCCGTCGCGGATCGTGAGCGTCAGCGAGTCGAGCACGCGCGTCCCGCCGAGGATGACGGTGGCGCGATGTAACTCGAGGATGTTCACCGGACGGTCGTCCGAGATCCCAGCTCCCGATCCATGTCGAGAATCGCGGCCGGGTCGTTCTTCACGAGGCGGAACTTCATGACGATCTCGCGAGCGACTTTCTCTTCCTCGACCTGCTCGGTGAGGAACCACTGGAGCTCGGTCATCTCCGCGAACGCCTTCTCCGTGAAACAGAGCTCGTAGAGCCCGTTGATCTGCCTCGTCACGTCCTGCTCGTGCTCGAGTGCTTTCTCGAACACGCCGGGCAGCGCATCGAACGCTGCCGCTGGCTGCGCGATCGCCTTCAACTGAACCTCACCGTCGCGCGCCAGGACGAAGTCGAACAACTTCATCCCGTGCTGCCGCTCTTCTTCGGCCTGCAGGCGCAGCCACTTCGCGGCGCCCAGAAACTTCTGCCGATCGCACCAGCCCGCCATCGCCAGATACGTATACGACGCCTGGAATTCAGAATTGATCTGATCGTTGATCGCCGAATTCACTTTCGCATTCATGTCAAATCCTCCCGCCGCCGTTGTATGGCGTCACCATATCCGCGCGACGTCGCATGCATCGAACACGTGATCGTTGCTGACAATTGCAAGATCCTCGATTTGCGCCTGCGCGAGGCGAAGTCTTGTATGCAAGAGTTGCTGGAGGCTCGCATTGCGGTCTTGATGATCTCGGACTCCGGTGACGCCTCATATCGACTGCACCCGATGGCGGCTTGTTGGCCAACCGGTCCTGGCTGCCCTATCGGATCCTCCAACCGTTCACGGGCCCACCGTGGAAAAATGCGGCGGGCGTCATCACGCCGTCCTTCTTGAAGACCTGTCCGTCCTTCATCACGAACCGCACGTTCTTCAGCGCATCCACATCGTCGAGCGGATTGCCGGGCACAGCGATGATGTCCGCGATATTTCCAGGCTTGATCGGACCGCGCGTCTTTTCGGTCTCGCTCACTCTGTAGCCGTTGATCGTCATCGCCCGCAGGATGTCGGCGTTCGGAATGCCGGCGTCCTTCCAGGTCTTCAGGAACTCCAGACAGACCTCGCCGCGCGTCTTGCCAGCGACATAGTAATCGGCGTCGGTCGAGAAGGTCAGCGGCACTTTCTTCGAGTACGCGTCCTTGAGGCTGTTGACCGTGCGCTGATACGCCTGCGGCGATACAGGGTGACCGGCCAGCGTGTCGGGCGTGTCGGTGCCGGCCCGCCAGATGCCTTTCTGCGCCATCAGCGCGTGCATCTCCTCGTTCAACCCGGTCGAGTGCGCAATGGACCAGATGCCGGCCTCGATCGCGTTCTTGGCGCCGTTCAACGTCTGCACGTGGCCTTCGACCTTCATGCCAACCTTGGCCGCCTCGCGGATGAACAGGCGAATCTCGTCCGCAGTGTAGCCGTACGGCTTGCAGTCGACGCAAATCTTGATCACTTTCGCGCCGAACAGCACATTCTGCCGGACAGCCTTGATGATCTCATCCTGCGTGTCGGCGTCGAGATACTCGGGGTACACGATATTGTGCTGCTTCGCCATTTCGGGCGTCGGGAAGAACTGGCCGCCCATGCCGCCGATGATGAGACCCGAGTTGATGATCGTGGGACCGGGAATCCACCCTTGTTCGATCGCCTGCCGCAGCGCGGTGTCGGCGTAGTTGCCGTTGTTGCCCATGTCGCGAACGATCGTGAATCCGGATGCGAGCATCTGGATCCCGTTCGACGCTGCCTGGATTGCGCGCAGCGCGGTCGAGTCGGCGACGTAGGTGTAGTAGTAGATGTTGCTTTCGGGCTCCGGCTTGTACGTCAGCGCGAGGTGATTGTGTGCATCGACAAGACCTGGCAGCACCGTCATGCCGGAAAGATCGATCACCTGTGCGCCGGCCGGAATCGCGACGTTCGGCCCGACGTCACGAATGCGGGTCCCTTCGACGACGATTACCTGATTCGTGAGAACCCGGTCCGCGTCGGGATCGAGCAGGCGACCCGCTCGAATGGCAGTGACCGGCGCCGGCTGCTGAGCAACGAGCGTGGACCCGGTGAACGCACACACGAGGAGCGAGAAGGTGATGTATCGCATATGGCCTTTGTGGAATGGCGAGTTGCAGACTGCGAATTGCAGAGAGCGGCCGACCCGCGATTGAAATCAGCAATCAGCAATTAGCAATCTGCAATTGGTTACGGCTGGCCGCTCGTCGTCGTGATGCGTCCGCCGGACTGCCGCGTGTACTTGTTGAACCAGCTCATCATGTACAGCTGCGTCCGGATGTAGTTCGAAGGCTTCGAGCCCGTGCCGTGGTACTCCTCGTTGAACTGCAGCAGCTTCACCGGCACGCCCTTGACCTTCAGCGCCGAATAGTATTCCTCGGTCTGTGGCATCGGCGTTCGTCGATCGAGCACACCCGTCATCAGCAGCGTCGGCGTGGTGACCTTGCCGACCGACATCAGCGAGGAGTGCGCGAGCCAGTCGGACGGATCGTCCCAGAACGGCTTGTTGAAGAAGCTGTACGTGAACAAGGGAATGTCGGTGTGACCCGCCATGCTGATCCAATCGATGACGGGACATCGTACCGCGGCGGCTGCAAACCGATCCGTGTGACCGATCACCCAGCTCGAAAGAACGCCGCCGCCACTGCAGCCCGACACGTACATGCGCGCGGTATCGACATACCCTTTGCTGACAACGGCATCGACGCCGGCCATGAGATCGTCGTAATCGGGACCGGGATAGTTGTGATCGATGGCGTTGCTGAACGCGCTGCCGTAGCCGGTGCTGCCGCGCGGGTTCGTGTAGAGCACCACGAAATTGTTCGCCGCGAAGTTCTGAAACATGTAATTGAAGCCGACGTTGTACATCGAGAACGGGCCGCCGTGAATCTCGAGGATCAGCGGGTATTTCTTCGACGGATCGAAGGTCGGCGGCTTGACGATCCAGCCCTGCACCGGCGTATTGCCAGTCGACGTGTAGCGCAGTTCCTCGATTTTGGCCAGCTGCTTGCCCTGGAGGATGTCGCCGTTGACGTCCGTCAGCTTTGCGATTTGAGCGGGCTGCCGCAGGTTGACGCGAACCACATCCTGCGGATGGTCGAAGTCCGCCGCCGTGCCGGCAGCCACGAGATCCCGCGAGACCGAATCGAACGTCAGCACGTGCGTCCCTGCCGTGATCGTTTTGACGCCGCCAGTCAACGCGGCGAAGTGGATGTTCCGGGAGCCGTGATCTTCGGCGTCGAAGTACACGCCGCTGCCGTCCGGTGCCCAGCGGACGTTGATTGGATCGCGATCGAACGTGCCGCTGATTTTCCGCATGTTGTCGCCACCGATCCCGATCACGTACAGATCGCTCACGGTGTGGGTATGGCCCGACGGTTCGTAGCCGCTGAAGGCGACCAATTTGCCCTCGGGCGAAACGGCCGGACCAACCCATGATCCGGCTCTCGTCACGAGATCACGAATGGCGCCGCTGGCGACATCGACGAGATACAGCTGGGATTCCTGGTACTTCAGATCGGCATCGCCATTACGAAGACCATCGACGACGATGGCCTTGCTGTCGGGCGTCCAGTCCATGGTCGCACCGCGCCGGAGCTCGCCCGCGCCGACGCTCCACTTCCCCGGCGTCAGGTCGCGCGGCGTACCGCCTTCTGCCGACACGACGAATAGATGCGTGAATCCACCTTCGAGAAACCCGACCTGATCCTGGCGGAAATGGAGCGTGTCGACTACGCGCGGCGCGGGTGTCCACTTGGCGCCCTTCGGTTCGCTCGGCATGCTGATCGACCACTTCTCCTGCTCCGGAGTGAACATGGAGAAGGCGATCGACTTTCCATCCGGCGACCATTTCGCGCTTCGCGGCGCTTCGGTCACACGGGTAATCTGCGTCGCCGGGCCGTCCACGTCCACCCACCGGACGAAAATCTGCGATTCCTTGGGTTCGCCTTCGGCCAGATACATCAACCGCTTGCCGTCGGGCGACCACCGGGCCGCGGATCCCTTCACGAAGAACCGATGCTGTGATCCGTCGGCGTTCAGGATCCACAGCGACGATTCCCATTTGTCCTCGAGGGTGTTGACGGCCTGGCGGGCGTAGACGATGCGCGAGCCGTCTGGCGAGATCTGGACGTCGTTCACCCGTTCCCAGTCGAGCCAGTGCTCGGTCGTCAGCAGCGTGTCGGAACGGGTTTCCTGGGCGCGCAATGCGACGCCGCAAATGGCGGCACCTGCGGCAACGGTGATGGCAACCGAGAGTCTCATCAATCTGGTCACTGTCGTTCCTCCGGTCCGGCGGACGGTCTCCGCCAAGGTTCGGCGGTCACGCTGAAGCTCGCGCGATGTTTCGAATCAGGGAAGGCGGAAGCCGGACGTTACCGTTCGGCCGCCGTCGTCGTCGTTTTCGCCGTCGCGCGCTTCAGACCTTCGACCGACATGCGCCGATTCGGCATCCGCGTGAGCGACTGCTGGAACTGCGCCGCGGCATCGGCCGGGCGATTCATGTCGAGCAGAAGTTGACCATACAGCTCGAACGATGGCTGGATGGGTTCGGCCGGCCCGGACGGCGCATCGAGCGCCGACTCGATCGCGGTCGCTTCCTTCAGCAGCTTTTCCGCTGTGGCCATGTCTTTCTGCGACGAGGCGATGCTGGCGGCGACCTCCTTCTCCATGATCGAGAACGGTCTCACGCGATACGCATTCGATCCCGACTCCGCCTGCGTCCGCATTGCCTTCAGCTTGTCCAGTGCGATGTTCGCCGTCGCCAGATCCCCAAGCTTGGCGGCGCTCAAACCGGCGGCCAGGACGTAGGCGGCACTGCCGTCATATGCCGGCGCGCCGCCGTCTCGCACGGTTCCGTCTGGCAGCGGAAGCTTCTCCCACTTCGCTGTCTCTACTACCTGGCGTGCCTTCATCGACGCGTAACCGTCGCGTACGCCGGGGCTCGGATCCTTGTCGGCCACGGCCTTCGCCGTGCTCAGCGCGCGCTCTGCGTCGGCGAACTTGCCAAGCTGCAGATACGCGTACTGCAGCCACGACAGCGTATGAAAGTCCTCGCGGCCGCGCGGGAGGTTCTTCCGCACCGCCAGGTCGTCGGCCGCCTTGTAGGCGACGATGTTGGAGGCCACGACGTCGTCCCACATCCCGAGCTGCACGAAGATGTGCGACGGCATGTGGAGCGCGTGAGCTGCGGCTGGTGCGATCTTCGAGTACGCACGTGCAGCCGGCAGCGCGAGGATCGCGTGATCCGGATCGTCGAACGAATGAATGATGAAGTGTGCCGCGCCGGGGTGCTGCGGATGGCGCTGGAAGATGTCCAGCGCGATGCCCGCGGCCTGCATCGACGTTCGCGTGGCCTTTTCGCCCGGGCGCGCGGTGCCGAGCAGCGACAGCACGTACATGATCGCAATCTCATCGTCCTGCGGATACTTGGCGTGCATCCGTTCCAGCGCTTGCGAATAGGCGATGTCGCGCGTCAGCTTGTCGCCGGCGCCGAAGAGCACGTCGGCCGCTTCGACGAGCTCGCGCTCCTTGCCGGCGGGCGCCTTCGCCGCCCGCGCCGCCGCCGTGGGCGCCAGCCGCTCCAGCACCTTCCGGGCGGCGGCCAGGTCCTGCTGCGCCCACAGCGGATGGTTGTAGCTCATTGCCTCGCCCCAGTACCCGAGGGCGAAATCGGGATCCGCCTTCTGCGCCTGTTGGAAGGCTTCGGCGGCGATGTCGAATTCGAAGTTGTACAGCGCCTTGACGCCGGTCAGAAACGGCGCCTGCGCAGCCGGTTTTGCCGAGGTCGGAAAGTTGATCGTGCCGAACTCGACATTCGCAGGAGTCTGCGCGCCCAAGCCAGCCACTGATGCCGCCAGCAGCGCAGTGGTCATCAAACGGGAGATGGTCACAGTCTCGTCCTTTCTTGCCTGACAGGCGACTCATTTTAACTCCAGCCCTCTACTCCCTGCGCTCGTTGCTTCATATACACTCGCCGGATGACCGTCACGATTCGGACGGCCCGTCCGGGCGATAGCGACGCCATTTGCGCGATTCACAACCAGGGGATCACGGACCGGGTAGCGACGCTCGACACCATACTCCGCACGCCCGAAACCGTCCGCGACTGGCTCTCGGAGCGCGGGCCACGGCACCCTGTCGTCGTTGCCGACGACGACCAGGGTGTTATTGGCTGGGGGAGCCTGAATTCTTTCAATCCGCGACCGGCCTACGATCATGTGGCCGATTTCTCCGTGTATGTCGACCGCCAGTGCCGCGGCAAGGGTATCGGCCGCCAGCTTCTGAACCGCCTCATTGATCTTGCTCGCGAGACGGGCTATCACAAGATGGTGCTTGCAGCGCTGGCGTCGAACCGCGCCGGGATCGCGCTCTACACGCGCGCCGGATTCCGCGACGTCGGCGTCTACCGCGAACAGGGACTGCTCGACGGCGCCTGGGTGGATGTCGCGATCATGGAGAAGATCCTTTAGTGGGCTTTTTCGATCGCGCAGACGCGGGACGTCAGCTCGCCTCGCGGCTGACTCGATACGCCAATCGATCGGACGTTGTTGTTCTCGCCCTGCCGCGCGGCGGCGTACCGGTCGGCCTCGAGGTCGCTCGCACGCTGAACGCGCCACTCGACGTCTTCCTCGTGCGCAAGCTCGGCGTCCCCGGCCACTCGGAGCTCGCGATGGGCGCCATTGCCAGCGGCGGCGTCCGCGTGCTCAACGACGACCTGATCGAACAACTCGAAATCTCGCAGCGCGTGGTCGACGAGGCGACAGAACGGGAGCGCGTCGAGCTCGAACGGCGCGAGCGGTTGTATCGAGGCGACCGTCAACTTCCGACTCTCGCCGATCGCATTGTGATCCTCGTGGACGACGGTCTGGCCACGGGAGCGACGATGGAGGCGGCGATTCGTGCGATGCGGCAGCACGGACCTTCACGCGTGGTGGTGGCCGTACCCGTCGGCGCGGCTGACACATGCGACCGGCTTGGA
>JBKPDW010000142.1:0-27232 GCA_046728115.1 Acidobacteriota bacterium
ATGTTGATCAGAACCGCCACCCACGGCTGCAGATCTCCGTACCTGACCATCACGCGCGTCACCCAGTAGAGCGTGCCCGTGAAATACACGGCGCCGGTGACAAGGCCGAGCATAATGGCACGCGACGGGCTCATCAGCGCCACCAGCAACGGCATCAACGCGATCCACGCGACCGCCGGATGCCCGAATTTTGGAAAGCTGAGCGCGAGGAGTAGACCGGAGAATGCGGCGAGCCCGACGTCAGAGCTGCGCGTCAGCGAGTGACCCAGGGGTTGAACTGCTCCTCTTTCTTGAGCTTTGCCGCGACCGACTCCGCCTCACGGCGCGTCGGGAACTTCCCCACGCGTACGCGAAAGATCGTCGGCGTGGCGCCGGACGGCACCATGACGTACGCGGCGTAGCCCTTGGAACTCAGCCGCTTGGCGATCGCCTCGGCGTCGGCCCGCACGTTCACTGCGGCGATCTGCACGGCGTAACCCGGCCCCGACGGCTCCGGCGCTGTGGATGCGGCTGGTTCGGATGCGGCCGCCGACGGCGGTGGCGCCGCAGCCGGTTTCGAGGCCGTCGCCGCGGTGTTGGGTGCGGGCGCCGCAGCTGCTGCCTTCGCGGACGACGGCGTCGTTCGCTCCGGCGGGGATGGCCGTTTCTCTGACGAAGCCTTCAGCTGTTCCGGTGCGGGTCTCTGGGCCTCGAGCCGCTTGAAGTAGCTGAGATCGTCAACAGGCGGCGGCGGTGCAGCTGCACGCGGATCCGATCCTGCCGGCGTTGTTGTGGCGGCTGCAGGGCGCGGCGCCGGCTCCGGCGTCGTCTCCGCGACGGGGTTGACAGGCGCGTTGTCGGCAACCGCGCCGCGCTCCGCGCGCACTCCGCGGCCCACGAGCACGCCACAGAGAAAAATTACGACCGAGACGACCGTGGCAGCCATGAAGAGGAAGACGAGCTGCTTCCCATTCAGCTGGATCTCGTGAAAGCCGTCGTCCTGAGCTGCGGCCACAACTGCCGTGATTCTAGCACGTTAGCGTCCGTTGATCCGCGCCAGCAGCGACATCGCTTCCTCTGATGCCGGATCGACGGCCAGCGCGCGCTCGGCTTCCGATCGTGCCGCGACGAGATCGTTCGACTGACGGTAGGCTTCGCCAAGCACCGCATGTGCAGCGCCGCTTTCCTCGCTCCACAGCGAGATCTTCAACGCATCGATGGCGTCGTGGAGTCGGCCGTTGCGCAGATGAATGCGTCCGAGGAGGAGGTGGGCCTCGGCAAGATATGGTGACAGATACAGCGCGCGATCGAGTGCCACGACCGCCTCGCGGTCGTTCTCCTGCTGGTACAGTCGGCGGCCGCGCTCGAGTTCGAACCGCGCGAGATCTTCCTGATCGCGCTGCCCGGTGGCCGCCAGGCGGCTTTGAATCTGCTGCGCTCGCGGCAACTCGACTTCGGGCTTGATGCGTTCGAGTCCCTTCTTCACGCCATCGACACCGTTGATAACTGGCTTTCGCCGGTCGACGGCCTCGTACTCCGCCGACAGCCGGCGCGCCAGCTCGCGCTCGCGCGCGGCTTCCGGTTGATTGCCCGCCGCAGCCAGGGCGGTGCCGAGGACGAAGTGAGCGTCGGCGTCGGCGCGATTGCGGCGTACGGCCTCCCGTAACCAGAAGATGGCGGCCGGCGCATCGCGGCCCATCCAGTAGGCGTAACCGAGATTGAACAGGTAGTCCGCATCGCCCGGGTCTGCCTCGGCGGCTTTGTTGAAGTAGTACGCTGCCGTGCCGCTCTCCGGCGTCACGAGGCGACGCATCTGCACGACACCCAGGTTGTTGAGAGCCGCGGCCGTCGGCTTCGCGTCCGCGAGCGTCTTGAACGATTGAAACGCATCGACGAGCTTGCCGAGATCGAGTTCGGAAAGCCCCGCAAGGAACCGGGCTCGGCGCGCGTAAGGCGACCCGGCGGCGACGGCTGTAACTGCGGCAAGCGCGCGCTCGTGGTCGCCCTGCTCCGCGTAGACATCCCACAACGCAAGCCGCGCGCGGTCGAAGCCGGGCTGCAGCTTCAACGCCGTGTTGAGATAGCTGGTTGCCGTCTCAGGCGTTTCCGCGAGCAGTCCCTTGATGAAGTTCTCGAACACGGCCACGGGTGGACGTTGACGCTGAAGGTCGTCCGATGGCATCGTCGACGTCGGCGCAATCCGCCGGGCGATGCGCTCGAAGGTCGCAAACAGTTCAGGCAGCGGACCACGCTCGGTCACATTTGCCGCAACCCGTCCCGTGTCGAGGGCGATCGACCGCGCATGGGCAACGAGATCGTCGTTCTCAAGATGCAGCGTACCGACCACAACCTGCGCGGCGCCAACGAGCTGGCCGATGCGAATGATGGTGGCATCGGTAAGCGCCGCGGCCGGCGGGACCTGCAGACGTTCGAACGCCTGCTTTCGCTCTTCACGCGTGATCGCGCTGCCGCCGAGCGCGTTCAGATCGTCGGTCAGGACCACCGCAGCGGCCTCACCCAGCCAGAAGATGCGGGCGTCGCGAGACACATTGTCGAACGGCATGACGAGGACGCCCGTCTGCGCCTGCGCCACGGCGCCGAACGACAACATCGAGACGACAAGCTCACATAGAAGGCAGAGCCGAGCCACTAGCTGTCTCGGACGCTGGCGCCGGCCAGCGCGACATGAAACATGCATGCGGACTCGCCGGTGCCCCGACAGGCGATCATTGCCACGTGCGCCTCGATGTTGAACAGCGTCAACAACCGCGTGAACGCGGCCGCGTAGAAACCGCACAACGGCTGAGGCACCGGTTCCCGCACCACGCAGAAGATCGAGGCGTGCAAATCGACCGTGGCCATGCCGTTCCGGAGCGTTGCGATGGCCCGGCTGTCCCGGTTGCTGCTGCGCACGAGTTGACCCGCCATTCGGAGCAGCATGCGGCACCGCAGCCAGCGAGGTGCCAGCTTGATCGCCCTTCGCCGCACGCTCGAAAGCGATTCGACGGTCCACTCCGCGGCGTATTCACCGGCGCGCTCCATGATCGTTTGGTACACCTCGCCTTCCTGCCGCAGGAAGCTGAGCACCGCGTATAACGGCGCGAGTCCGATCGTTCCGTCTCGGAGTCCGGTGACACTCAACCAGTTTTCGTAGAACGACAGACGGTCAGGCAGGACGTCGGCGATGGCCTGGTGCAAGCTGGCCACGAGCACCCGTCCGATACGGGTGTCCCTCATCGATGTAACATCATGAATGATGGCATCTGCGGCCATACTCGCGGGGGGTCTGGCGACCCGGTTCGGCGGCCGTGACAAAGGCGCCCTGGTCGTCGGCGGCCGAACGATTCGAGATCGGCAGATTGAGACATTATCCGCCGTCATCGACGATCTGATGATCGTGGGCGGCGACACGTCGGCCGCCCAGCTCGCCGTTCGACCGGTCGCCGACATCATGGCGGGATCCGGCCCGATGGGCGGCGTGCACGCGGCCCTGATGGCTGCCCGGCACGATACGGTGTTCGTGATCGCGTGCGATATGCCCCACGTCACCGTTCCGCTGCTCACGTACTTGCTCGATTTGTCGCCAAATGCCGATCTCGTCATCCCGCGGACCGAACAGGGCTATCATCCGTTGTGCGCTGTCTATACCCGCGCGTGCCTCCAGCCGCTCGCTGAGCGGCTGGCGCGCCGCGAACTGAAGATGGCCGGTCTCATCAGCGATGTGCGGGTTCGGGTCGTGACGTCTGAAGAACTGGACCGGTTCGGCGATCGCCAGCAGCTGCTCGCCAACGTCAATACGCCGGCTGAATACGCAGGCCTCGAGGCGCTCCAAGGTCACAAACGTTAATCGTATCACCGGTTCGGCGACACAATCGGTCGCCGCCATACGGACAACGACACGTCCATGCTGTTGCCTGTTCAACAACACGTCCACGACGCCGCCGCAGCCGCGATCCGTGCCCAATTCGGCTTGGGTGACGTGCCGCCGTTCACTATCGAAGTGCCCCCCTCCCGCTCGCTGGGCGATCTGGCCGTGCCGGTGGCATTTCAACTCGCGCGCACGCTGCGCAAGGCGCCGCGCGCCATCGCATCGGAGCTCGCGGGCGCGATTGGGCAGATTCCCGGCACCGTCCGCCTGGTCGCGGCCGGCAGCGGCTATCTGAACGTGTACCTGGATCGCCGCGTATTCCTCGTCCCGCGCGTGCGCGGACAGGTCCGACCGGAGATCGTTGCGACCGAAAAAACGATCGTCGAACACACGGCGATCAACCCGAACAAGGCAGCACACATCGGCCATCTGCGCAACGCCACGCTTGGCGACACCTTGGTCCGCGTCCTGCGGTTCCGGGGGACGCCGGTTGAAGTTCAGAACTACATCGACGATCTTGGCGTGCAGGTGGCGGACATCATCGTCGGCTTCCGCCAGCTGGAGCACGCGACGCTCGACGACGTCCGGCGCATCGCCGACACGACACGGTTCGACTACTACTGCTGGGACCTGTACTCGCGCGTCACGGAATGGTACGAGCAGGATGCTGCTCGCCTGCAGATCAGGGCGGCCGCGCTCCACGAGCTCGAGCACGGCGGCAACGACACTGCGGCAATCGGGGCGTTCATCGTCGATCGAATCGTCCACGCGCATCTGGCGACGATGGCGCGCTTGAACATCTCGTACGATCTGCTGACCTACGAAGGCGACATCCTGCGGCTCGAGTTCTGGGCGCACGCATTCGAGATCCTGAAGGCGCAGGGCGCGGTGTTCAGGCAGACGGAAGGCAAGCTCGCCGGTTGCTGGGTCATGGCGATCGAGGACGCATCGCCGTCGGACTCCGAAGCGTCCGATGCCGACGAGTCGCGCGAGAAAGTGATCGTGCGTTCGAATGGCGTCGTGACGTACATTGGAAAGGATCTGGCCAATCAGTTCTGGAAGCTGGGCCTCCTCGGCCGCGACTTCAACTACCGCCAGTTCGGCGTGCAGACCGATGGCCGCCCGCTGTGGTCCACGACGTCCGGGCTGGATCGAGCCGATCGGCCGTCGTTCGGACACGCGGTTCGCATCTACAACGTCATCGATTCACGGCAGATGTACCTCCAAGCACTGCTCAGGCAAGCGCTCCGGACGCTCGGACATGCGACGGAGGCCGGCAATTCGATCCACCTCTCGTACGAAATGGTTGCTTTGTCGCATGCAACGGCGAGAGAACTTGGATACGTCATCCCGCCGGACAGCGACCAAGCTGCGAAACCGTTCGTGGAGGTGTCGGGACGAAAAGGGCTCGGCGTCAAGATCGACGACTTGCTTGATCTGCTGATCGCGAAGGCGAGCGCCGAGGTCGCGAAGCGAAACCCCGAGTTTTCGCAAGCCGAATGTCGTCGCGTCGGCGCACAGATCGCCGTCGGAGCCATTCGGTACTTCATGCTGAAGTTTTCGCGCGGCAAGCTGATCGTGTTCGACATCGAGGAAGCGCTGAGCTTCGAGGGCGAGACCGGGCCGTATCTGCAATACGCCGTCGTTCGCGCCAACAACATCTTCAACAAGTTGCAGGAACGCGAAGGTCTCTCGGAGGCGGACGTTCTGGGCGGACTCGACACGCTGGCCGACGAGGAGTTGGCCAACGATGAAAACGAACATACGCTGTGGGCCGTCGTCTTCGAGGCGTCACGGCTGGACGAAATCGTCGAGCAGGTCATCCGGTCGCTGGAGTTCTCGATTCTGGCCAAATATGCGTTCGGGCTGGCACAACGCTTCAATGCGTTCTACCATCGCTATCCGATCCTGAACGAGGCGGAGCCCGCTCGAAAGCAGTGGCGCGCGGCTGGCGTGGTCTACGTGCGCGCACAACTGACTCGGGCGCTCGATCTGATGGGAATCGAAGTTCCCGTACGGATGTAGAACCGGAACGAGATATGCCAGTCATCGGCATCACGGCCTGTCACAAGCTGGAAGACTACCGCCAATCGATCCTGCATGTCGCAGGCGAACCGCGGATCCTCGATGCGTCCATGTCGATCGAAGCTGCGCTGACGAGCATCGACGGCCTGCTGCTCACCGGCGGCGACGATGTGTCGCCGGCTCGGTACGGCGAGCCCCCGCATCACTCGGTGATCGGTGCGGAGCCTGGCCGCGACGAGTTCGAAATCGGCCTGGTCAAGGCCGCTCGCGAGCGCCGCCTGCCAATCTTCGCGATTTGTCGGGGCATCCAGGTCTTGAACGTCGCGTGCGGCGGCACGCTCGTGCAGGACATTCCGTCTCAGGTGAACGGCGCACTCGCGCACAACCTCGAGGTCCCTCCCAATCAGCCATACTCACTGGCGCACGAGGTGTGGCTCGAAAAAGATTCGCTTCTCTCGCAGCTCATGCGCGAGCGGCTGGCCGATGCCGACTCCTGCGAAGTGAACAGCCGTCATCACCAGGCCGTGAAAACCGTTGCGCGCGGTTTCCGGGTGTCGGCCACGGCGCCGGACGGCGTCATCGAAGCGATTGAGGATCCCGCGCCGCCATTCTGCCTCGGGGTCCAGTGGCATCCGGAGAATTTCTTCCGCACGGGCGAATTCCGACCGCTGTTCGAAGGATTCGTGGACGCTGCTGGCTCGCGAGTCTGACGCATCCGTCGGGATCGCGCGTCATGATGAGTCAGACCCGGACTCGAAGACCGCGATCGTTTCGACGTGAGGGGTATTCGGAAAGAGATCGAATGCGTGTGCGCTGGCGATCGCGTAGCCGGCATCGATCAGGCGACGCGCATCGCGGGCGAGCGTCGCGACATCACAGGACACGTAAACCATTCCCGATGGGCGCATTCGGATGACACCAGCCAGCGCCTCGCGCGACATGCCGGTGCGTGGCGGATCCGCAATGACGGTCGGCGCCATGACAGGGGAAGCGCTCGCGACGAAGGCCTCCACGGATTGATGCACCGCGAGGACCGCTCCATCGACGGCTGCCGCGTTGTGGACCAGATCGGCGGCGGCATGACGGTCCCCCTCGACAGCAGTGACGCGAGCGTTGCGCGCGGCCGCGGCGCTGAGGGCAATCAGCCCCACGCCTGCGTAGAGGTCGATCGCTTCGCCTCGTTCCGGGACGTGTTCGACGATCCGGGCGACAAATTGCCGCAGGAGATGCCGATTTCCCTGGAAAAAGGCACGGACGTGGCGCCGGAGCGCAAATGTTCCGCTGCCGATGGTGAGTCGATCGACAACGTACGGTTCGCCCCGCGATCCTGAGGTGGAAACCATACCCGTCAGACCTTCGGTGACGGCCAGTCCGTCGAGCGCGCGTGCATCGAGCGGCGAAGCCGCGTCCAGGAACACGGCGCGTTCCGAAGCATCCAGGTTTTCCGAGAGCTCGATCTCCCGGAGGGAGTCGAACCCAAGCGAGCGAGCCGACGACAACACCCGATCGATCGTGTCGCACGTCGACGGCAGCAGCTGCCGCGTCGCGCGGGCATCGCATATCGAGTGCGTGCCTTCCCGAAAGAACCCGGCGACGAAGCCGCGCACGTGCAGCCGCGCGCGCATCCGATAGCCGTCCTCGGGCGAGGGTACGACCCGAATCGGGACAGGCAACTGAAGCCGCCCAATACGCGCAAACGCATCCGCAACGACCAGGCTCTTGAGCTCGAGTTGCCGCAGATACGCGATGTGCGCGTACGAACAACCGCCGCAGAGCGGGTCACCGGAACCGCCGCGGCGATCGGGCGACGACTCTTCGATGTCGATCGCGTCTGCGTACGCGATGTTCTTGCCAACCCGCACGACGCGAGCACGCACGCGCTCGCCGGGAATCGCGCCGGTGACCAGTACGACCTGACCGTCCGCGCGCGCGATCATGGCGCCTCCGACGGCGGGTTTTTCGATTGTCAGTGAAAGGATTTGGCCTGGTGTGAGCATGCGCGGGCTTTCCGATGACCTCGTGTCGCTCGCGTGAACGGCTCGCGCTGCGCTTTGTAGCGCCAGGCGTTCGCCGAGCGGGCTATTCGAATGCGATCAGCGGCAGACGAAACCGTTCGCGCACCAGACGGTTGATTGCCCCTTCCCGCGCCCGTGCCATGGCGTCCGTCGTCATGGTCGCGCGAAACGGCGCCAGCTCCTCGTCGGCTTCGCGCTCCAGCGCCTGACATGCCGACTCGTCGATCGTGGCGCGCACCTGCGCGATCAACTCAGCGTCGAGTGCTACGAGCCGTGCGACCAGTTGCCGACGCCGTTCTCCGCGAATGCCATTGACTTCGGCACGCGCCTCGTCCAGTTCGCGCGCTACGCGATCGATCACATCGTCGGCGGCCGCACCAAGCGCGCCGGACGCACGAGCCGAGCTCAGCTTCAACACCACACGCTCGAGATGCGCCGGGAGCGACTGGCGAAGCCGCGCAACTGGCGACCCTCCGAGGGCCGCGACCTCGCGCGAACCGGCCGTCGACCGGTGACCGCCGAACGCTGACTGGTGACCCTTCCACGCCTCCGGGGTCGCTGGCGACTGCAGGACAAGGCCTGTCGCCCGGCGCCAGTCGTCGAAGACGTCAAGGACGTCCGCCGCACAAAAATCGATTTTCACGGGTCGGCGGCGCGGACCGTGGCGATAGTAGCGTTCGAAGTATCGATCGATTCCTTGAAACGCGATCTTGAGCGGCACACCCTGCGACGCCCAGCCTGCAACAAGGTCGAAGGACGGTCCGGTCACTCGGATCAGATGACCGTCGTTCTTGCGACAGAGATATGCCTCTATCTCGCGGCAGAAATCAGCAATTTCCAATGCCCGATCCGCCAACAGCGATTATTTCTGGTTCTGCTCCCAGACGAGCCGCAACCCATCCAGCGTGAGATTCGGATCGACGTGTTGTATCAGCGGCGTCTCGGGCGCGATCACATCCGCCAGGCCGCCTGTCGCGATCGAAATCGCGTTGCCGCCGAGTTCGTCGCTCATGCGGCGCACGAGTCCCTCCACCATCCCAACATAGCCGTAAAACAGCCCCGACTCCATCGCGCCGACCGTCGTACGACCGACGATGCGCGCTGGCTTGCGCACGTCGATCCGCGGTAGTTTTGCCGCCCGCTGGAACAACGCATCGGCCGAGATCTGTACACCGGGACATATCGCGCCGCCGAGATACTCTCCCTTTGCCGTGATCGCATCGAGCGTCGTCGCCGTCCCGAAATCGACGACGATGAGCGGACGCCGACCGTCCCGGCCGAACTTTTCGTAGGCGGCGATTGCGTTGACGATTCGATCGGCGCCGACCTCGGCCGGGGTCTCGTACAGGATCGGCATCCGCGTGTTCACACCGGGCTCGACGATCAGAGCGGCGACGCCGAAATATCGCTGAACCATTGCGCATGTCGTGCTGGTCAACGGCGGCACGACCGAACCGACGATCACCCCGCGGATCTGTGCCCGGTCGATGTGACTGTGGGCGAAGAGACCGTCCACGATCAGCCCCAGTTCGTCGGAGGTGCGCTCCCGCAGCGTCTGGAGTCGCCAGCTCTGGACAAGCGATGTGCCGTCGAACACGCCGAGCACGATATTCGTGTTACCGACGTCGATGGCTAGAAGCATGACGGTTCGACCAGATCAGTTCTCCACCAACAATCCGCTCGACGCGATCGTCCACGCGGACCAGCAGCGCTCCGCCATCATCGATTCCAATCGTGATTCCCGATTGGACGCCCGACGGCGCCGACCACGTTACGAGCGTCCCGTGCGCGCTCGGTGCACGGCGCCGCCAGGCTTCGAGAATAGCATCGAAGCGGCCTTCCAGCAGGTCGTCGTAGCGACGCGCGAGCGCAGCGAGCGTTTCGACGAGCACGTTCAGTCGGTCAACGGGCCGACCGAGCTCCGATTCAATTGACGTGGCGCGGTCGCGCAGTTCCGGTGGACACGCGACCGTATGGACGTTCAGGCCGTAGCCGAGAACCACGGTGTCGCGGGTCGCTTCAGCAAGGATTCCACCGACCTTTCGGCGCGCGACATAGAGATCGTTCGGCCACTTGAGATCCACGGACAGGCTGACAGACGACTGAAGACCTTCGGCCAGCGCCACTCCGGCCGCGAGCGTCAGCAGTGCGGTCGCTCGCCGTGGATCGACCCGGGCGCGCGCGGGCGTCAGGACAACCGACACGTAGAGCCCACTGCCCGCCGGCGAAAACCACGCGTGGCCACGTCGTCCCCGGCCCTCCGTCTGCTCGTCCGCGATGACTACGGCGCCTTCCCGGGCAACGGCCATCGCTGCGTCGTTGGTCGAGCCAATCGAAGGGAAGAAGGCGAGCGTCGTGCCGAGGCGACCGAGCCTGCCGCGCGCCTGCTCGATCGCGTCGGCGATCGCGGTCGGTTCAAATCGGCTCGATCTCAAAACTGATGTCCACTGCCGGCGCGGAGTGGGTCAACGCACCGACCGACACGAAGTCCGCGCCCGTGGAGGCAAGTTCGGCGAGCCGTTCCAGGGTGACGCCACCGGAGATTTCGGTCTTCGCCCGTCCGTTCACCCGGCGCACCGCCTCACGGATGTCAGCGATGCTCATGTTGTCGAGAAGAATAGCCTCGGCGCCTGCGGCCACGGCCTCGTCGACTTCGGAGAGGGCTTCCGCCTCGACCTCAATGGGCAGACCTGGGTTCCGGAGGCGCGCCTGGTTGACGGCGGCTGTCACGCCGCCGGCGAGGCGCACATGGTTGTCCTTGATCAGCACCGCATCGTACAAGCCGACGCGATGATTAACGGCGCCGCCAGTGCGCACCGCATACTTCTCGAGCGCCCGGAGCGTCGGTGTCGTCTTCCGCGTGTCGAGAATCGTGATCCGCCCGGCCGCCGCATCGACGAACGCGCGCGCTCGTGTCGCGATCCCGGACAATCGCTGGAGAAAATTCAGCGCCGTACGCTCAGCGACGAGCAAGGCGCGCGCTGAACCGCTGATGACCGCGATCATTTCGCCAGCTCCGCACACATCTCCGTCGCGCTTGCGAACGTCACACTGAAGGTCCGGATCGAGCTGTCGGAACGCTTCTGCAGCGACGTCGATGCCGGCGAGAACGCACCTTTCCTTCGCGACGACCACGCCGCGCGCTTGCCGGCCGACCGCCACCGTCGCATCGGTCGTGATGTCGCCGCCGCGAACGTCTTCGTCGAGCGCGCGCCGCACGAGGTCGCGGTACTCGGCAGGATCGAGTGGCCGGCTCGTTGTCACACCGGTTCAGCCGGCTCGTAGCCCGCGACGACAATCTGGCGGGGCTCGCCGGCGGAGCTTTCGAAGGCTTTTACCCGAAGCGCCGAACGCAGATCGGCCTCGACGAGTGGCATCAGCGTCAGCGACGCCTGATCGACGTGAATCGAGACGCTGGTGATGGGGTTCCGAAGCGGCTGCTTTGCCTCGGATCGTTGCTTGCGCACTTCGAACAGCACATCGGTCGCCCACTGGTACGCGCGCTCGTCGGTCCGAGCCGCGGTCTCGGAATTGTCCGACACGCGCGCGAGCAGTTCGCCCGCGGTCGGCCACGCGGCGCGGTGGATCGATCCCCTCTGCCACCACGACCATACCTCGTCGGTGACAAACGGCAGGAACGGCGCGAACAGTCGCAGCATCGTCGACAGCGCCGCCACGAGGGCGGAATTGGCCGACCTGGCACCTTCAGGCGTTTGTTCGCCGTATCTCCGGCCCTTGACCAGCTCGAGGTAGTCGTCGCAGAAGCGCCAGAAAAAGGCTTCGATGCGCTGCAGCACGCGCGCGTAATCGTACGCCTCGAATGCTTCCGTGGCCTCGGTCACGAGCGCCGCGAGATTTCGAATCATCGCGCGATCGACGGGAACCGTGATGTCCGGCGCCTCGGTCGGCGACAGCGCCACTCCGGAGAGCGCAAACCTGGACGCGTTGAGGATCTTGATGGCAAGACGGCGGCCAATCCGCATCTGGTTCGTATCGAACGGCGTATCGCTCCCCGGCTTCGAGCTGGCCGCCCAGTAGCGGACCGCGTCGGATCCATGCTGCTCGAGCAGCGCCAGGGGCGTTATGACATTCCCCTTGGATTTCGACATCTTCTTGCGATCGGGATCCACGACGAACCCCGAGATCGCAGCATTGGCCCACGGCAACGCGTTGTGCTCGAGGTGTGCCCGATACACGGACGAAAAAAGCCACGTGCGAATGATGTCGTGCGCCTGCGGACGCATATCCATCGGGAACGTCCGAGCGAACAAGTCCCTATCGTCCGGCCAGCCGCACACGATCTGCGGTGACAGCGAGGAGGTGGCCCACGTGTCCATCACGTCGGGGTCGCCCACGAAACCGCCGGGCACACCCCGCTGGTCTGCGCGGTAGCCGGGAGGGACGTCCGTTGACGGATCGACTGGGAGCCGCTCGATCGGCGCCGCGATCGGGTGCCCATAATCGACGCGATCGCCCTCGTCGATCGCATACCAGACCGGGAATGGCACGCCAAAGAATCGCTGGCGGCTCACGCACCAGTCGCCATTCAATCCGTTGACCCAGTTTTCGTACCGGGTTCGCATGTACTCGGGGTGCCACCGCAGCTCGAGGCCCCGCGCGAGCAGCGCTTCGCGGAACTCGATTGTCTTGAAGAACCATTGCCGGCTCGTCACGATCTCGAGCGGGCGATCGCCCTTTTCATAGAACTTCACCGCGTGTGTGATCGGGCGCGGATCCCTAATCACACCGCCGGTTTCCTTCAGCTGCTCGACGACTTTTGCCCGCGCCTTGGCGGCCGGCAGCCGAGCCAGCTCGTCGTAATACCGTTGCGCGCGGTCAGCATCGATCGACTCCCACCCTGGCGTCCCCCAGGCCACCGGTCGCAGCGTGCCATCGGGCTGAATCACGGCGCGCACCGGCAGATTCAGCTCGCGCCACCACGTCACGTCCGTGATGTCGCCAAACGTGCAGATCATCGCGATGCCCGTGCCCTTTTCCGGATCCGCGAGCGCATGCGCTTTCACCGGGACGCGGACACCAAACAGCGGGGTGACGACCGATGTCCCGAACAACGGTTGATACCGCGTATCGTCGGGGTGGGCGACGAGCGCGACGCACGCCGGGATCAGCTCGGGACGCGTGGTTTCGATTTCGACAAATGAGAAACCTGCTGCCGTCTCGTCGGCGCGCGCAAACCGGACGCGATGGTAGGCACCGGATGTCTCTCGATCTTCCAACTCGGCTTGCGCCACAGCGGTCTTGAAGTCCACATCCCACAATGTCGGCGCTTCTACCTGATACGCGATCCCGCGCGCGAGCAGATGGAGAAACGCCAACTGGGAGACACGCTGCGCCCGTCTGCCGATTGTGGCGTAGGTCATCGACCAGTCCACCGACAGCCCGAGGTATTTCCACAACTGCTCGAACGCTTTTTCGTCTTCGGCCGTCAATCGCGCGCACAGCTCGATGAAGTTCGGCCGCGACACCGATTTCGGCGGCTTTGGCGGCTGAGACGGTGGAACGAACGACGGATCGTACGGCAGCGACGGATCGCAGCGGACGCCGTAGTAGTTCTGCACCCGGCGCTCGGTCGGCAGCCCGTTGTCGTCCCACCCCATCGGATAGAACACTTCCTTGCCGCGCATTCGATGGAATCGCGCGACGAGGTCGGTGTGGGTAAACGAGAAGACGTGTCCGACGTGGAGCGAGCCGCTAACCGTCGGAGGAGGTGTGTCGATGGCGAAAGTGTCGGTACGCGAACGCGTCCGATCGAATTTGTAGACGCCGGCGTCCTCCCAGCGCGCAATCCATTTGTTTTCGAGCCCTTCGAGCGCAGGCTTTTCCGGCAACGGCATCAAAAGATCGTATACGAGAAGTTGGTGAATTGGCGAGTTGCGGAACTGCTCGATGGCCTGTAGTGAGACGTTCACTCACCAATTCACCCACTCACCCATTCACCAACTATTTGATGGCAGCCTTGATTTTTTCGATCTCTTCGCGGACGAGCCGTTCAGCGATCGGTGAGACGAGGCTCACAACCGTCTCGCGAACCACGCGATCGGACAGCTGGGCAAGCACACGCGCAGCGATCTCGTCGACGAACGCGTCGCCGGGCACCGGCGAGGCCGCCGCCGCGGGCCACGTCACGTCAACCGGCCCCCTCTGCCGCCGTTCGGCTGCCAGCAGCGCGGCGAAGGCCTCCGCGAGCGTTGGCAGCGTCGGCTCATTCGGACGGTGTGCGGGTGGGCGATCCGATGGTGCCGGCTTCGGCGCTGCCGGCTTGCTCGAGAGATCCGCGATCGCCGCCTGCAGTTGATCGAGGTACTCATCAGCCGTTTCGGACGACGCCTGGGAAGACACGGGAGCCACGGACGGAGCCGCCTCGACAGAAGTTAGCTTCGTCTCGGCCGGCCGGTTCAGCAGTTCGCGCACCGTCGCAACGACCTGTTTCGGCTCGAAGGGCTTCGCCAACACGCCATCACATCCTGCGGCATCGGCGCGGGCTCGATCGACGGGCTCGAAGGCGCCGGTCAGCAGCACCACCGGAATCCGCGACAGGCGAGGTGATCGCTTCAGGTAGCGAGCGACTTCGTAGCCATCCTTGCCGGGCATGCCGACATCGGCGAGGACGATATCCGGCGGCGCCGCCTCGAGGCGGGCGATCGCCTGATCGCCATCGCTGACGGCTTCGACGGCCACGTCCTCAGCCGCGAACGTCAACTGGATCACGCGCTGAACGGTGATACTATCGTCCGCTATCAGAAGTTTGTGCACGCTTATACCCGTACCCTGGCGTTGGCATTGATGAACGCGATGATGTCCTGCATCGGCGTGCCAGGCAGGAAGATGCCCTTGACGCCGATCTCCTTGAGCTTGGGAATGTCAACGTCGGGGATGATGCCGCCAATCACCACGAGCACGTCATCCAACTGCCTCTCGCGAAGCAGTTGCATCAATCGCGGCGCGATGTGGTTGTGCGCGCCGGAGAGAATCGAGAGGCCGATGACGTCGGCATCTTCCTGCAGCGCGGCGGACACGATCTGCTCGGGCGTCTGACGCAGGCCGGTGTAGATCACTTCCATTCCGGCGTCGCGCAACGCGCGCGCGATCACTTTGGCCCCCCGGTCGTGTCCGTCGAGGCCCGGTTTTGCGATGACGACCCGCAGCTTTCTCATCGTCCGCTAGATGATCGGCACTTCCTCGTACTCGCCCCACACCTCGCGGAGCGCGTCGCACATTTCGCCAATCGTCGCGTACGCGCGCACCGCGTCGAGAATCGGCGGCATCAGGTTGGCGGTCGTTCGTGCCGTGGCCCGCAGCGCGTCGAGCGAGCGCTTCACCTGGTCGGCATCGCGGTTTCGCTTCAGCACCTGCAGCTTCGCCATCTGCGTGTCGCTGGCTGACTCGTCAATGTACAGGATCTCGATCGGGGGCTCGTCGTCCTGCACGTAGTCGTTGACTCCCACGATGACCGTGTCTTTGCGCTCGACGGCCTGCTGGAAGCGGTATGCGCTCTCGGCAATCTCCTTCTGCGGGAATCCGCGCTCGATGGCCTCGACCATGCCGCCCATCGAATCGATGGTGTCGAAGTAGGCGCGCGCGCCGTCTTCCATGTCTTTGGTGAGGCGCTCGACGAAATACGATCCGCCGAGGGGGTCGACCACGTTCGCCACGCCGCTCTCGTGGGCGATGATCTGCTGCGTTCGCAGCGCCAGCGTCGCGGCCTCGGCTGTCGGCAGCGCAAGGGCTTCGTCGAGCGAGTTGGTGTGCAGCGAATTGGTGCCGCCAAGGACGGCCGACAGCGCCTGCAGTGCGGTCCTCACCACGTTGTTGTACGGCTGCTGCGCGGTGAGCGAGACGCCGGCGGTCTGGCTGTGAAACCGCAGCTTCCAGGATCGCTCGCTCTTCGCGCCGAATCGGTCGCGCATCGCGCGTGCCCAGATCTGCCGCGCCGCGCGGTATTTCGCGATCTCCTCGAAGAAATCGCTGTGTGCGTTGAAGAAAAACGACATCCGCGGCACGAAATCGTCGACGTCCAGTCCGGAGTCGATGCCCCATTGCACGTATTCCAGACCGTCGCGGAGCGTGAATGCCAGCTCCTGCAATGCCGTCGCGCCCGCTTCACGGATGTGGTACCCGCTGACCGAGATCGTATTCCACCGCGGAACGCTCTTCGAGCAGAACGCAAAGATGTCGGCGATGATGCGCATCGATGGCCGCGGCGGGAAGATGTACTCCTTCTGCGCGATGAACTCCTTGAGGATGTCGTTTTGAATGGTGCCGGACAGCGCCTGCCAGTCCGCGCCCTGTTTCTCGGCCACGACCAGATACATCGCGAGGATCATGGCAGCCGGCGAGTTGATCGTCATCGACGTCGTGATGTCGCGGAGCGCGATGCCGTCGAACAGCGCTTCCATGTCGGCCAGGGACGTCACGTTGACGCCGCACTTGCCGACTTCACCCAGCGAAAGCTCGTGATCGGGGTCGCGGCCCATCAGCGTCGGCAGGTCGAAGGCAACGCTCAGTCCGGTGCTGCCGGCCGCCAGCAGCGTCTTGTATCGCGTGTTGGTGTCCTCGGGCGTGCCAAAGCCCGCGAACTGCCGCATCGTCCACAGCTTGCCGCCGTAACCGGTCGCGTGAATTCCGCGCGTGTACGGAAATTCGCCCGGACTGCCGACGTCACGAGCGTAATCGATGTCGCGCACGTCGTCGGGTGTGCACAAGCGCTCGACAGGTCGGCCCGAGATCGTCGTGAACGTGGCTTTGCGTTCCGGCGCCTTCGCGAGCGTCTCCCGCTCCCAGCGCTGCTTTGCGGTTTCGACCACCGTTTTCATGCTTTTTCATTATATCGGAGCCTCGAAGACGGACCCTCCGCGGCGCCTTCGCAGGTATTCCGCTACGTGTGTGCGCACTGCTCCCTGTTCGATCGGATGCCGTTCGGCATTGACTTCGCAAAAGACCTGACGGTAGGCTGACCGACGTGTCATGAGTACTCGCGTCGAACTGCCGATCCAGCGCGGCACCGATTTTCCTGGGCAGGGCGCGACCTTCAACGCGATGCTGCAGGAGTTCAACGTCGCCGCGCGGTTCCTCAACCTCGATCCCGGCATCTGGCAAATCCTCACACACCCCAAACGTCAAATCGTGGTCTCATGCCCGGTGCAGATGGACAGCGGCGATATCCAGGTGTTCACCGGGTTTCGCGTGCAGTACAACATCACGCTCGGGCCGGCCAAGGGCGGCATTCGGTACCATCCGGAGGTCAACCTCGACGAGGTGACGGCGCTCGCGGCGTGGATGACGTGGAAGTGCGCGGTCGCCCACATCCCGTTCGGCGGCGGCAAGGGCGGCGTCATCTGCGATCCGACGAAGATGTCGAAGCGCGAAATCGAAGCGCTAACGCGCCGCTACGTCGCGGAAATCGTGGATGCGATTGGGCCCGAGAAAGACGTGCCCGCGCCGGACGTCAACACCAACGACCAGATCATGGCGTGGGTGATGGACACCTATTCCATGCATGTGGGCCATACGACGACATCGGTCGTCACCGGCAAACCCGTCGAGCTCGGCGGGTCGTTGGGCCGACGCGAGGCGACGGGTCGGGGCGTCATGATCGCCACGCGCGAGGCCGCCCGTCACGTCGGAATCGACCTGACGAAGGCCACGGTCGCTGTACAGGGTTTCGGCAACGTTGGTTCAGTCTCGGCTCAACTGCTGGCCCGGCAGGGCGCACGGATCGTCGCGGTGACCGACTGGAAGGGCGGAGTCCACAACGACGCCGGCATCGACGTCGAAAAGCTGATTGCCCACGTTCAGCAGCACCGGACCGTCGACGGTTTCAGCGGCGGCGAACGCATGGACAACGCCGCGCTGTTCGGACTGGGCGTCGACATCCTCATTCCAGCCGCGCTCGAAAATCAGATCACGACAGCGAACGCGAACCGCATCAAGGCCCGCATCATCATCGAGGGTGCGAACGGACCGACGACGCCCGATGCGCATCGGAGCCTCCACGAGCGCGGCGTGTTCATCGTGCCCGACATCCTCGCCAACAGCAGCGGCGTGACCACCTCGTATTTCGAATGGGTGCAGGATCGCTACGGCTACTTCTGGAGCGAGGACGAAGTGAATCAGCGCCTCGAGCTCAAGATGTGCGAGGCCTTCCAGGCGGTCCTCCAGACCTCCATCAAATACAACGTCGACATGCGAACCGCCGCCTACATTGTCGCCATCAATCGCGTGGCGACCGTCACCCGTATGCGCGGAATGTATGCGTGAAAGGCGGGGAGGCTAGTCCCTGACACCCGGCTTCAGCATGATTCCGCTGTGCACCCGGCCGTTGATCGCGATCACGATTGGCTCGTCGAAGCGCAGATGGCGCACGAATTCGCTCTCCTCGGATGCCGGCTGTGCGGCGAGCCATTCCCAATCGACGAAGCCGTCGTGCACGTCCGGATTGACGGTGAAGTAGCCGATATCTCCGGCAGCGAGATTCTGGAAAAAGTGGCTGCCCTGCGATGGCGTCACGCGAAAATCCTCGAAACCGGCTTCGACGATGACGCGAGCCCCGGCGATCTGATCCCACGTGACCGGGATCCCCAGCAGTGGATCCGCTGAGCCCCACCGGCCGACGCCGATCAGCGCGTACGGATGGCGCCGCGTCATCAGGTCTCTGTTCAACTGCGCGACGGCTTTTCCGATCTCCCGCGTTTTGAAGCGGTCGAATCGGTTCACGTCCACGACGACCACGTCCCGAACGTTTTCGATCGTGCCGTGACCGAGCGCGCGCTCGCTCGCGCAGATCACGCCGCTGCGCTCGACGCGTGGAAGATCGGGTTCCGCCACATGGCGCACGCGACCGAGCGGGCGCAGTTGGACAATCCCGAACTCTGGCACCGCGTCCCGTGGAAGATGAACGGCGAACTCGAGTTCAACCGGCGCATTGGTCCCACCGACCGCCATCCGCAGCAGCGCGTCGATGAGAGGTGCCAGCGGAAACAGGTTATGTTTCAGCACGGGCGCGAACGTGACGAGACGGACACCCGGCCGTGAGATGCCGTCGTACACAACGTCGTTTTCAGGCGAATAGGTCGAGCCTACCAACGCCAGCGTTTCGTCGCGTTCGGCGTCAGCCAGGTCGAATCGCGCAGGCACCAGCGGCGTGGCGCTGTCGCCGCCGAGTTCGAGCGCGTAGAACTCGCGTTGCGCGTTGGCCAGGGTGTCCGCCACCGAAGAAAACTGGACGATGTGCCGGGGGTATCGCGGGCAGAAGCGGAAGCAGGCGCCGCCGCTCACGACGGTCTCCCCAAGTCCGAGCGCGACCGCGGCCACACCATCCTCCGACCGCATCGGCGGCAACGGGTAGAAGTTGTGCGAGCGCGTCACCCCTGCGATGTCCGGATAGAAGCGCCTGCCGTGGGCTCCGCCGACGATGCGCTGGAGGACAACGGCCATCTTTTCCTCTTCGAGGCGATACGGGCCGCTGGCCAAATACTGTTTGGCCGCGTGGCTGAACGTGGAGGCGTACACACGCTTGATCGCCGTCAGGAGCTGGCGGAGACGGACATCTTCCCGCTCGTGATCGTTCGACAGCATGAAGGTGCTGTAGATGCCGGCAAAAGGCTGATAGTGCGAGTCCTCGAGAAGGCTTGACGAACGGACTGCCAGCGGATGGTGCGTCGCCCGCACGAACGACGCGAGATCGCGCTCCGCGGACGGTGGCAAATCCGCTGACACGAACCGGGCTGCGATCTCCTCGTCATCGCCGCTCTCGAGCGCGACCTCGCGAAAATTGTTCGCATCGACGAACTCATCGAATACGTCCGTGGCGACCACCACCGCCTGCGGTACGTTCACGCGGATGTTCGTGAACTGCTCCGCGATCCCCGAGTGGCTGATGAGCACATCGACAAACGCCAGACCCCGGGCCTTCCCGCCCAGCGATCCGCTCCCGATGCGCGACAAGGTCGCCGGCGGATCGAGCGAATCTCGATCGAAATCGACGATGATGCCCCGGCTCGTCTCGCGACGATATTCGTGAATCGCGTGCACCAGCTCGTGACGCAGGTGCTCGACCGTTGGAAAATCCGACACTTTGCGCGGCCGGAGCCGGTGCGCCAGCGCGAACTCGGTTCTCGCCTTGAACCAGTTCGAGAAGTGGTTGCGCTGGCCGTGATAGGCGAGGCTCTCGCCGGGAACCGTCGCCAGACGGTCTTCGAGCTCGCGCAGATCGTGCGCGCGCGCCACCTCGCGCCCATCAGGTGTACGGAATACGAAATCGCCGAATCCGAGCTGCTCGACCATGAAGCGGCGGAGCTGCTGCAGCAGGTTCGGCGAGCCCTTCAACAGAAACGATGCGCCGGCTTCACGCGCGCGCCATTGATTCTCGGCGCGGCTGGACTCGAGCATGATCGGCACGTCGGGATGCCGCTCGCGGACCTGGCGCGCCAGGTCGATGCCGGCGTCGAGCTCGACTTGACCGCCTCGCGGGAACTCGATGTCGGAAATGATGCCGAGGATGTTCTCTTCGTAGTCGATGTAGTAGCGCCACGCCTCCTCGTATGACGTGCACAGCAGGATCTTCGGCTGGGCCTGAAGCCGCATCAACCTGTGCGACAGATTCACGCTCTCGGGCACGAGCCGCTGTGCGTGGTGCATCAGCTCCGCGTAGATCATCGGGAGAAACGACGAGTAATAGCGGACGTTGTCCTCGATGACCAGGATGGCCTGGACGCCGAGCGCTGTCGTCGCGTGCGCAACGTTGCGGCGATCCTCGAGGTATTTGACGATCGCCGGAACGAGGCGGACATCACCTTGCCAGAGGAACACGCGCTCGATGGGAGAGTCGGTCCCGTTGAACTGCGCGACTTCCCGCATGTCGTATGCGAGCGCCACGACCGGCGTCTCGATGCCGGCGTCGCGCATGCGTCGGGCCAGCGCGGTCGCCGAGACGTCTCCGAGACCGGCCGAGGCGATTATCAGGTTGAAGCGGGACGAGTCACCGGCGAGCACCAGCGCTTCGTCGACATCGGACACGTGGGTGATACCGGGCGTGTACCGAACGTTGAGCTCGAGGAACTCCTTGAGGATCACCTCGTCGAGCTCTCCGTCCTCCGCGAGGATGAACGAATCGTACATGCTCGAGACGAGCAGGATGTTGTGGACCCGAAATCGCGAGAGATCCGAGAAGCGCGCTGAGCGCATTGCAGACAGTCAAAAAGTCAGAAGTCAGAAGTCAGAAGTCAGAAGTTAAAGCTTGAAGTCGAAAGTCGACCCTTCGACCTCTACCTTCAGACTTCTGACTTCTGACTTCAGACTTGCACAGTTTTTACACCAATCCCTGATCCATCATCGCGTCGGCGACCTTCAGGAAGCCGGCGATGTTGGCGCCATTGACGTAGTTGCCGGGGGTGCCGAACGCTTCGGCGGTCTCGCGGCAGTTCTGGTGTATCGCCTTCATGATCGCGCGGAGACGCTCGTCGACTTCCTCGCGCGTCCAGGACAACCGCATGCTGTTCTGCTGCATCTCCAGCCCGGATGTCGCCACGCCGCCGGCGTTCGCGGCTTTGCCGGGACCGTAGAGAATCGTTGCGTCGATGAACTGGCGGACTCCATCGAGCGCGGTCGGCATGTTGGCGCCTTCCGATACCACGTACACGCCGTTGCTCAGAAGATTGCGCGCGTCGACGCCGCTGATTTCATTCTGCGTCGCGCTTGGAAACGCACACTGCGCCGGATGGTTCCACATCGGGTTCGATTCGAGCCGAGGGTCGGTGGCCGTGTAGATGGCCCCCTTGAAGCGATCGGCATATTCGCGGATCCGGCCGCGGCGGACGTTCTTCAGCTCCATCACGAACTGCAGCTTTTCCGCCGTGATACCCGCTTCGTCGTAGATGTAGCCGTCGGAGTCCGAGAGCGTGACGCTCTTCGCACCAAGCTGCAGGAGCTTTTCGACGGTGTATTGCGCCACGTTGCCGCTGCCGGACACCAGGCAGGTCTTGCCTTCGAGCGTCTCGTTGCGCGTGGCGAGCATTTCGCTCGCGAAATACACGGCGCCGTAGCCGGTTGCTTCCGGGCGGATCAGCGACCCGCCCCACGTCAGTCCCTTGCCGGTCAGCACCCCTGTGAACTCGTTGCGCAGACGCTTGTACTGGCCGAACAGAAATCCGATTTCCCGGCCGCCGACGCCGATGTCGCCCGCGGGTACGTCGGTATTCGGCCCGATATGCCGCGACAGCTCGGTCATGAAGCTCTGGCAGAACCGCATCACCTCGTTGTCGCTCTTCCCCTTCGGATCGAAATCCGACCCACCCTTTGCGCCGCCCATCGGCAGCGTCGTCAGGGAGTTCTTGAGGACCTGCTCGAAGGCGAGGAACTTCAGGATGCCAAGGTTGACCGACGGATGGAATCGGAGCCCGCCTTTGTACGGCCCGATCGCGCTGCTCATCTCGACGCGGAAACCGCGATTGATCTGCACCTGCCCGTGATCGTCCTGCCACGGCACGCGAAACATCACGACGCGCTCGGGCTCGACCATGCGCTCGATGATCCGCGCGCTGCGATACTCGGGCCGGCGCGCAAGGACCAGGTCCAGTGATTCAACGACTTCCTGCACGGCCTGATGGAACTCGGGTTCCATGGGATTCTTGGCCCGCAGCTCGGCCATCAGGTCTCGAACGAATGCGGACCGCGTCGAAGAGAAATCCGTTGCCACGTTGAGCATTATGTGGCGTTTCCGGGAGGGTTGTCGCGCGAGCGGGCCATTCGAGCTCGCTATCGCAGTCCGGCCAGGCGCAAGAGTGTATAAGTGGCGGCCGCGATTGAAAAGGCGGCGGGTATCGTCAGGACCCACGCCCACACGATCTGACCTGCGATGCCCCACCGGACCGCGGACAGCCGCCGCGTCGCGCCCACTCCCACGATGGCGCCGGTGATCGCGTGCGTCGTGCTGACGGGGACACCCGTCTGCGTCGCGATCAGGATCGAGAGTGCGGCGCTCGTTTCGGCCGCAAACCCGCCAACCGGTTGAAGCTTCGTGATCTTCGAGCCCATCGTATGGATGATTCGCCACCCGCCCGCAAGCGTACCGAGCCCGATCGCACTGTGCGCGATGAGCACGACCCAGAATGGAATGTAGAACGTTTGAATATAGCCCGCCGCGAACAGCACGCCCGCGATGATGCCCATCGTCTTCTGCGCATCGTTCGCGCCGTGATTGAGGCTGAAGAATGCCGCCGACACGAGCTGGAGCCGCCGGAACCAGCGATCGACGCGCGACGGCGGCGTCCATCGAAACATCCAGTTGATCGCCACCATCAATCCGAAGCCGAGCGTCAGGCCGATGAGCGGCGACAGGAAAATGAACACCATCGTCTTCGTCCAACCGCCAGGGATGATGGCGGCAAAGCCGGCTTTGGCCACGGCCGCGCCGGCGTACCCGCCGACGAGTGCGTGTGACGAGCTCGTCGGGAGACCGAAGTACCACGTGATGAGATCCCAGATGATCGCGCCCGCCAGGCCTCCGAAAATGACTGCGAAGGTCACGATCTTGATGTCGATCATGCCGGAACCGACCGTACTGGCGACGGCTGTACCGAACGTGAACGCAGCGACGAAATTGAAAAAGGCGGCCCAGACGACGGCCTTGCCCGGGGACAGGACGCGCGTGGAAACGACGGTGGCGATCGAATTGGCGGCGTCGTGAAAACCGTTGATGTAGTCGAAGAACAGCGCGACCACGATGAGCGTGGCGACAACCAGCATCGAGACGCTATCCGTGCTTGACCATCACGCCTTCGAGAACGTTGGCGACGTCCTCGCAGCGGTCTGTCGCGTCCTCGAGGAAGTCGAGCGCTTCCTTCCATTTCATGACCAGCAGCGGATCGCGCTCCTCCTCGAAGAGTCTCCTGACGGCCTCCTGATGGGTCCGGTCGGCTTCGTTTTCGAGACGGTTGATTTCCACGGCGTGCGCGGCCAGGCCTTTCCGCTGCTCCAGCGTGCCGAGTGCGAGCCGGACCTGATCGGTGGAGGCCGTGAGGATGCGTGCGAGTTCGCGACTACCGTATCGGACACATTCCAGACGATACAAGCGGATGATTGCCGCACACGCGTCGATTGCGTCCATCACATCGTCGAGCGACCGCGCGAGCGCATGGATGTCCTCGCGATCAAGCGGCGTGACGAACGTGCGATTGAGCCGCTGGATGATTTCGTGCGTGAGGAAATCGCATTTGTGCTCGATTTCCTTGATCTCGTCCGCCTTGTCCCATACCGGGCGCTCCGGTGCGAGCATCGTTTCGAGTGTCCGCGCACCCCGTTTCAACTCGTCGGCGAGCGCTTCGAAGTCCGTGTAGAACTTTTCCTCGCGAGGCAGCAGTCGGAAGCTCATATCGGCCGCAGGATTGTAACAGATGCGTTCGAAACCAACGGACGCGGTGTAGGATGACGGAAACCATGGCCGTCAACACAGAAGTGCTCGCGCTCGTCCTCGGCGGTGGTCAGGGATCGCGGCTTTTTCCGCTGACGCGTCATCGGTCGAAGCCAGCGGTGCCGATCGGCGGTAAGTATCGGCTGATCGACATCCCGATCAGCAACTGCCTGCATGCCGACATTCGTCGCATCTTCGTGTTGACGCAGTTCAACTCCGCGTCGTTGAACCGCCATATCGCCCAGGCCTACCGGATGGACCTGTTCAGTCAAGGGTTCGTCGAGATTCTGGCCGCCGAGCAGACCCCTGACGACGCGAGTTGGTACCAGGGAACGGCGGATGCGGTCCGCAAAGCGGCGCGTCACTTCACGCGTCACGATGCCGATTACTACCTGATCCTCGCCGGCGATCACCTCTACCGGATGGACTACGACGATCTGGTGGACGCTCACATCGATCGAGGCGCCGAGATCACGATCGCCGCGCAGCCGGTGGCGATCGACGACGCTTCGTCCATGGGGATCTTCGGATCCGACGACTTCGGGCGCATCGTCACGTTCGAGGAAAAACCGCTGCGCGAACGCCTGGAGGCGATGGGCGACGGGCCGTTCATGGCGTCGATGGGCATCTATGTATTTTCCCGCGACGTGCTGCTCGAGACGATCGAGCGGGATGGCGCAACAGACTTCGGACGGCAGATCATCCCGCATGCGCTCAGCCGCTATCACGTCCACTCGTATCAGTTCCGCGGTTACTGGGCGGACGTCGGGACGGTCGCGGCGTTCTACGAGGCGAACGTCATGCTGACGCGCCCGGCAGCGCCGTTCACCTTTTACCACCCGAAGCGGCCGATCTTCACGCACTCGCGCTTTCTTCCGGGGGCACGCGTCAGTGAGTGCACCATCCGGGACAGCCTCATCAACGAGGGCTGCTTCATCGCCCGTTCGACGATCGAGCAGTCCATTGTCGGGATCCGGACGAACATCCAGAGCGGCGCGGCGATCACGCGGTCCGTCCTGCTCGGCGCGGATTTCTACGAGGCCAGAGAGGACACCGCGATGCGACCCGATGTGCCGCGCCTTGGGATTGGCCGTGACGTGGTGCTCGACCGCGTGATCGTCGACAAGAACGCGCGCATCGGCGACGGCGCGCGTCTGGTCAACGAACGCAACGTCGAAGACGCCGACGGCGACGGCTACTTCATCCGCAACCGAATCATCGTAGTTCCCAAGGACGCCGTCATCCCCCCGGGCACACGGATCTAAATCCGCCCGTACAGGCGAAAAGGGTCCGTCCCGCAACCGGCGGAACGGACCCTATTGTGTAGTCACGTCGGCGTCAGAACGTGAGGCGAAACGCGAGCTGGATCTGCCTGTTCGTTCCAAGCCCCACCGTCGTGCCCACCGTGCTGTTCACGATGCCGAATGTGCCGGCGGACGCCGCAGAGTACGGCTGCCCGGGCTGGACGCGATTGGCTTGCGTCGGTGTTTCACCGGCGCCCGGCAGCGCATTGGGCAGCGTCGCCGGCGGGCTGGTGAAGTTCGTAGTGTTGAAGAGGTTAAAGACCTCGAGGCGCAGTTCGCCGTTCGCGCCGGGGCGGGTGCGAACACGCTTGGCGACGACCATGTCGATCTGCCGGAAGGCCGGACCATGGATCGAGTTGCGCTCGAGGTTGCCGAACGTCCCGGGTTTCGGCGTTGCGAACGCCGCCGGGTTCAGGAAGATGCGGCCGCCGTCGGTAATGAAGGGATCCACGCCGGGAATCAGATCCGGACGGCGAGTGGCGCGCGAGGCGCCGCCTCCCGGGACATTGATGACCGCCGTGCGGTCCGCGGCCGAATTGTTCCAGACAAGGCCCGCCGCGTCCACATACACGATGTCGTTGCGCGTGATCAGCACCGGAACCGGCAGGCCGCTGCGCGCGTTGGCGATGCCGCCAATCGACCAGCCGCCTTTGAGGGCACCGCTGCCGGGAATCGTGTAGAGGATGCTGAAGTTGAACGTATGGCGGATGTCGAAGTTGTTGTAGCCGTTATCGAAATCGAATTCGGCCAGCGCTCGCGCGTTATTGCTCGCGGTCACGGCCTCGTTCGACCCGCCGGTGTTCCCTTTGCTGTGACCCAGGGTGTACTGCGCGTTCATCGTGACGCCCGTTGCCGATCGGCGCGTCAGCGAGAGCTGCATCGAGTTGTAGCTGTCGTGGCCGCCGCTGGTTTTGTAGTCGATTTCAGCGTACGGCCGCTGAATGCTCGCGATGGTCGAGCCCCCGCACGTCAACCCCGTGCCGGCCCGTCCGTCCGCGCAGGTCACGATATCGAATTCACGAATCTGGGTCGCCGCGCTCGCACCGTTCGACTGGACGCCGATCGTGCGGTTCGCGATGCTGCGCAGGAAGAGATTGCGTCCCTGCGACCCGACGTAGGCGACCGTTGCCGCCATCCGCCCGGGCAATTCCTGCTGGATCGAAGCGGTATATTCGTAGACCTTCTCCGGAAGGGTGTAATCGTCCGCGTACGCACGCCCCTGGAACGAGCGGTTGTTCGGATTGTTGGTGAAGTTCAAGCGAACCGCCGCAGGATCGACCGGGAACGTGTTGAACACACCGGAGGTTGCCGTCGTCCAGGTACGATCCGACTCGATGGGTTGAATCTGGTCTTCGGTCTGACCAGGGCCGACGAAGACGCCGACGCCGCCGCGGAACACCGTCTTCTCGGTCGGCAGGTAGGTCGCCCCGAGCCGTGGCTGGAAGCTGTTCTTCTTCGTTTCGTAGAAGGGTGTCGTATTCGGATCGATCGCCCCGGTCTCGATGTTGAACTTGACGATCCGGTTATCGCGCTCGCTGAGCGGCGTGTAGTAGTCGTAGCGAAGGCCGTAGTTGAGCGTGAGGTTCTGGCGCACGCGCCACTCGTCCTGCGCGAA
>JBKPDW010000143.1:0-9007 GCA_046728115.1 Acidobacteriota bacterium
CCACAGTCCGTGTAGATCGACGTGCACGTTCTTCATGTTGTGCTCCACCCAGGTGACCCCGCCGTCGTCGGAGCGCCACAGGACCGAGTCGAGAATCCACAGCCGCCGGTCGTCGTTCGGATCGATCCTGATGGTGTTGAAGAACGTGCGTCTCGGAAGCTTCGGGCTCACGCGCCGCCAGGTCGCCCCGCCGTTGTCCGATCGGAAGACGCCGCCTGCATCGCTGGTCCGTGCACCGGCGCCGGAGGTGGCCGTTCTCACCTCGCCGGACATGATGTAGGCGTAAATCAGGTCCGGCGTCTTCGACGAAATCGCGAGTGTAATCTTGCTCAGCGGCTCATTCGGCAGTCCGTTCGTCAGGCGCGTCCACTGCTTTCCAGCGTCGACGGTTTTGTAAATGCCGCTGCCCGGCCCGGTCTCGCGCACCTGGACGCCGCCGGACCGCATGCGCTGCCACGTGCTGGCGTACAGCACGTTCGGGTCGCGCGGATCCATCACGAGATCGATCGCGCCGCTCATGTCGTCCACGGACAGGACCCGCTGCCACGTCCGGCCGCCGTCGACCGTCTTGTAGACGCCTCGCTCGGGGTTGCGGCCCCACAGATGGCCCGGCGCGGCGACATAGACGATTTGCGGGTCTCGCGGGTGAATGACGATCGCCGCGATCTCCTCCGTCTTCTCGAGGCCCATGTGCTGCCACGTCTTGCCACCGTCGGTCGACTTGAAGACGCCGTAGCCAAGCTCCTTCGACTGCCGCTGCGCCGGCTCGCCGGTGCCCACCCACACGTGGTTCGGATTCGACGCAGCGATGGCGACAGCGCCACACGACGCGCCGTTCTGCTCGTCGAAGATGGGCGTCATCGTCGCGCCATAGTTCGTCGTGCGCCACACTCCGCCGCCGCACGTGCAAACATACACGGTGTTCGGCTGGGACGGAACGCCGAGGACGTTCCAAACACGGCCGGACGGCGCATTGGGTCCGATGAGGCGGAAACGGATCGAGTCGAGCGAGCGACTCTCGAGGGATGCGGAGCGCGATGGGACCGCTTGTGTCTGGCCGGCTACGGTTTGAGGCCCGACCGATGCGAGAAGCACCACGATCGCGCCAGCAGAGCACGAAAGAAAGCGCATGCACATGGCGAACGCTCCTGACGGGACCGGAATACGATTGTCACCACCAGTCTTCGCCGGCCAGCACCCGGGCGTTAAGTTCTCGGCAACACGCGGCGGGCCCGGTCGGGTCGCTCGGCGCGTACCTCGATCGACCGTGTCAGCGAGGTCGCCCCTGAAGTGAGCGTGACCTGATATGTTCCCGGCGCAACCCGCCGCCGGCGCTGTCGCTCCGACAGCGTGAGACCGCCGAAACCGCCTGCCTGCTGCTGCAGTTCGGCCTTCGCTTGATCGGTTTCAAGGTCCCACTGGATGCGGTGCAGGCCCGCCTTCCCCGGCCCCACGAGCGACCGCACCACAACACCCGATGCATCTTTGATAATCAGACGAACGTTGTCGGGCGCGTCGGCCGCCAGCGAGTAGGTGATGAGCGTGCCATACGGCGGGTTTTCGCCGCGGAAGAAGACGTCGCCGTTGATCTCCTCGACGGCGGTTCCGTACGTAAAGCGAACGTTGTGCGCGACAGCGGGTTCAACATCGAAGAGAAACACTGGCCCTCGCATCGCCACTTCAAGCTGCTCGACGGGCGAAATGTCCACAATCCAGATCGCCCGGCCGAACGTGCCGACGACGAGATCTCGATCCCGCGCCTGAATCGCCAGCGATCGCACCGCGGTATGCGGCAAATTGCTCTTCCAGCGTACCCAATGACTGCCGCCGTCGATCGACACGAACAGGCCCGACTCCGTCCCCACATAGAGCACACGCGGGTTGTGCGGATCTTCGCGGATCACGTACGTCGACCCCCAGCCCGGCAGGTCCGTCGTAATGCTCGTCCAGGTCTTTCCAAAATCTGTCGTCTTGAAGAGATACGGCCGCGGATCGTCGTGATAATGCAGATCGAACGCGACATACGCGACGCCGGGTCCCGTTCGCGACGGCTCGATCTTCGAGACGAATCCTTCTTCGTGAGCGCCTCGCGGCAGGTTGCCGTCCACGCGCGTCCAGGTTTTGCCGACGTCGCGCGAGACGTGAATCCACCCGTCGTCCGACCCGGCCCAAAGCACGTTTGGATCGCGCGGCGATTCGGCAAGTGAGAACAGCGCACCGTAGCTGTGATAGCCCTCCCCGATGGCTGGGAACGGCCTGTCTTGTTGACGCGTCAGGTCGGCACTGACGACCTCGCATCGATGATCCACCTCACCATCCGGTTTCGTTCCAGTGATTCGGCAGCGGAAAACGTATTGAGCACCGAGATAGAACACATCTGGGTCGATCGACGACACGAGCAAGGGCGCTGTCCAGTCCCAGCGAAACGCGCGTAATCCCTGCTGCGCGGCCATCTGCGGCGTCGGCTGCAGTTCGGTCCGCGTCCACGTGCGAAGATCGAGATGCGACGTATTTCCGTTGTTCTGTGCGATGTACAAGCGATTCGGGTCGCGCGGATGCGGGTAGACCGCCATGCCGTCGCCAACGGACCGCAGCTTGAACCAGTCGTGGTCTGTAATGCCTTCGTTGTCGTACGTCTGGCTCGGCCCGGTCCATGAGGCCGTGTCCTGCATGCCGCCATAGACCCAGTAGGGTTCGAGATCGTCGACCGATACCTCATAGAACTGGCCGATCGGCAGCACGGCCTGCGCCCATGCGGCACCCCCGTCAACGGAGAAATACACACCGCCGTCGTTCCCGAGCACGAGGCGGTTGGAATCCCGCGGATCGATCCAGAAGCCGTGCAAATCGAAGTGGGCATTTCGGATGTTGTGCTTCTGCCACGTGGCGCCGCCGTCCTCGGAACGCCATAACTCGAGGTCGAGAATCCACAGCCGCCGGTCATCGTTCGGGTCGATTTTGATGTGCGTGTAATACGTGCGGGAGGGCAGCTTCGGGCTGACACGGCGCCACGACCCGCCTCCGTCGTCGGAGCGGAAGATGCCGCCTGCGTCGCTCGTTCGCGGACCGCCACCGGCCCTCGCCTCGCTAGCCTCGCCAGACATGATGTAGGCATACACAAGATTGGGATTCTGCTGTGAAATCGCGAGAGCTATCTTGCTGAGCGGCTCGGCAGGGAGCCCGTTCGTCAGGCGGGTCCACTGAGTTCCGCCGTCAACGCTCTTATACACGCCACTACCGGGACCTGCCTCGCGCACCTGGACGCCGCCGGATCGCATGCGCTGCCACGTGCTGGCGTACAGCACGTTCGGGTCGCGCGGATCCATCACGAGATCGATCGCGCCGCTCATGTCGTCCACGAACAGGACCCGCTGCCACGTCCGGCCGCCGTCGATCGTCTTGTAGACGCCTCGCTCGGGATTGCGCCCCCACAAATGGCCCGGTGCGGCGACAAAGACGATCTGCGGGTCTCGCGGATGAATCACGATTGCCGCAATCTCCTCAGTCTTCTCGAGGCCCATGTGCTGCCAGGTCTTGCCGCCGTCGGTCGACTTGAAGACGCCATAACCCGGCGCTTTCGATTGTCGCTGCGCCGGTTCACCACTTCCCACCCAGATGTGGTCCGGGTTCGAAGGCGCAATCGCGACTGCCCCGCACGAAGCCCCGTTCTCTTCGTCGAAGATTGGCTCGAGCGTGGCGCCGAAGTTCCTGGTGCGCCACACGCCACCCTGACATGTACACACGTAAATTGTGTTGGGCTGTGACGGCACTCCGACCACCTGCCACACACGTCCAGACGGGCTGCTGGGTCCTACGAGGCGAAATCGCACACTGTCGAGCCAAGGGCGGTCGAGAGCGGCGGAAACGGAGATTCGGGTGCCCTGGCCGTCTCCCTGGATCGTCACGCCTATGCAGCCCAAGAGGACAGCTGCCGTGACGATGGATTGCAAACGAAACAAGGTGGGCGTGGGTAGAACGCTGCCAGCAAATCGATCGGGTCCGGTTTTCATAACACACCTTCCCCGAAATGCGTTCGTTCGCTCGCGACGGCCCCGCTCCAGCGCTGCTTCGCGCCGCAGCCAAACCGCACGGCGCTGATTATTGCTCAACCGACCGATATGTCAACGGAACGCGAACACGGGAAAGCCTTCGGGCCGCGCGATTTGTTCAGCGATTCGCCCGATCGTGCCTTCGCGCGCCTCGGCGCCATGCGGAAAGTGTCGCCATCAACCCTGCGTTGACGAACACGGCGCCACGTGAGGCCTGGGGCCCGTGGGCCGACCTAGCGGACTGCTGATGCCCTGTCAACCTGGCCGCGAAGCGAATCGCGATCGGCGTAACGGTAGCGACTAGCCGCTTGATCTCAGCGGTGAGCAGGGTGTGAGAGAGGTGGCATTCCGATCAACGAGAGAGAGTCTTGCGCGATGGCCGCCTACGAGCGCCAAGACCATTACCTCGCGACACGGCATTCCACGGCTGGGTAACGACAGCGACGGCGATCGGCATCGACGAAGTGCTCACAGCCATTCGCTCACCGTGGCTGAACGCCTACGCGGAGCGATTGATCGGGTCTAGACGCCGCAAATGCCTCGACCACATCATCATCGGCAATGAGCGTGGCCTACGCCGCGCTTTGCACGCCTACGTTGAGTATTATTTGAAACCCCGGACGCACCTGTCGCTCAGCAAAGATGCGCCCGTGCCAAGGCCGGTCGCGTCGCCGAGCGACGGTGACATCGTGGCGATTTCGCAACTCGCTGGCCTGCACTACGGCTACGAACGCCGAGCGGCGTAGCGCTGCGCCCGCTCGATTCAGTCGGAGCTCTGCTCAACGGGCCGGCACGGCGGTCGTGCGTCCCGATTCTTCGAACGGCCTGTCTCCGAACAGATGTACCTTGTGACTCGCTTGCCGCGCCGAACTCCACAACAGCCCGATTGCGAGCTATCCATTTGAAAACGGGTTGCGGCAAGTGGGATCAAGTTTTCAGTAACGACAGCGTGCCAACACCTCCCGCCATCGGCCACGCGGCGCGGAACAGTAGAAATACGTTTGTCCGTGCGTGAGCGGAGCCATCCCAAACCTCCGGCCATCAGCGCCCCCAGATTTCGAGCGCGGGCTCGTCGCAACTCGGCAGTTCGCTGATGCCTCGCAGGTACGCGTCGCCTGCGCTCTTTCGGACCACGCCGATCGGCAAACATTCGCGCACCTGCGAGTGAACTCCGTCAGCGGCGATCAGCACGTCGCACCCGGTGGTATTGCCGTTATCAGATCGGAGCTGCACGGTGTGGGGACGTTCTTCTATTGCCGTGCACCGATGTCCGAAATGGATCGACGCAACCTTTCGGGCAGCTTCGAGGAAGTGCTTCTGAAGGTGCTGTCGCAGCACGATCGCGAAATAATTCTGTGGAATCGGCAGTGCACTGTACTCGTTGACCAGCTTCCATCTGTTGCCCAACTGCAGCGTCAGCTTGTGGCAAGGACGCATGAACGGCTTGAACGACTCGAGCAGCCCCAGACCTTCAAGTGCACACAAGCCGTTACTGTGCACGACAATGCCACCGCCCACGCGCGTCAAGGCATCTGAACGTTCGAAGACGGTTGGCGTCATGCCACACTGAGCGGCAGCGATCGCCGCGGTCAGTCCAGCCGGACCGGCACCGACGATTGCTTAACGGCAACCGAGGCGGAATCGGCGACACTCAAAATACCTATAGATATCACGCGCGACTGACGAAGTCAGATCACGAACATTCCACAGCGTCACCATACAATCGAGACCACGTTAGTGGATATTGTTCGCCATCAGCTGTGTGCCGACTAGGAAAGGCAGTTGCCTCTCGATCGCGCGTAAAGGCCAACGCCGTCCGATCGTGATTGCCCTAGGCACCGTCGCCGTGGAGGTCGTACTTGAAGGCATCGTTGATCCGCGATCCAGACGTTCTCATCGTCGGCGCAAGGCCGACGGGCTTGGTATTGGCCCTGTGGCTGACGCGGCGCGGCGTCCGCGTAAGAATTATCGACAAGACGGCAGAGCCGGGGACGACGTCACGCGCGCTGGCCGTTCAGGCACGGACCCTCGAGCTTTATCGTCAACTCGGCCTCGCTGACGCCGTCATCGAGCAGGGGCGGAAGTTCGTCGCTGCAAATCTCTGGGTGGCCGGCAAGAGGGCGGCACGTGCCGTCCTCGGCGAAATGGGCGCCGGTCTCAGTCCATTTCCCTACGCCCTGATCTATCCGCAAGACGAGCACGAGCGTCTGTTGATCGCTCGCCTGGCCGAAGCCGGTGTCGAGATCGAGCGCCGGAGCGAGCTTCTCGGCTTCGAAGAGGTGGCTGGTCGTGTGCGCGCGCGCCTGAAGCGGCCGGACGGCGCTCACGAGACCTGCGAGACCGCCTACATTGCCGGGTGCGACGGCGCACATTCCACCGTCCGCGAGGTGCTGGAGATCGGCTTTCCCGGCGGGGTGTACGCCCATCTCTTCTACGTGGCCGATGTGGAGGCAAGCGGACCGACGATGGACGGGGAGCTACACGTCGCGCTGGACAGGACCGATTTTCTAGCCGTGTTCCCATTGAAGGGCGCGGGCCGCGCGCGACTCATTGGGACGGTGCGCGAGGAGGCCGAACAGCAATCCGAGAACCTGTCCTGGAAGGACGTGAGCAAGCGCGTGATTGAGTGGATACGCATCGATGTCAAGCGTGTGAACTGGTTCTCCACCTACCACGTGCACCATCGGGTCGCCGACCATTTTCGCAAGGGTGGTGCGTTCATCCTCGGCGACGCCGCTCACATCCACAGTCCCGTCGGCGGACAAGGCATGAACACTGGCATCGGCGACGCGGTAAACCTTGCCTGGAAACTGGCTGCCGTCCTGCACGGGCAAGCAAACGCGTCGCTGCTCGACAGCTATGAGCCGGAACGCATCGCCTTCGCTCGGCGTCTGGTCGCGACGACCGACCGGGCTTTCACAGGCGTGACGAGTTCCGGCACGATCGCGCGGCTGATGCGACTCCATGTCGTGCCCTTCGTAATCCCGTCCTTGTTCGCGCTGAAGACGGTGCGACGCTACATGTTTCGCACGGTCTCACAGACCATGATCAATTACCGTGGACGTAGCTTGAGCGAGGGACAGGCGGGACCGGTTCACGCGGGTGACCGCTTGCCCTGGGTGAAGGTCGACGTGAACGGGATCGATGCGGACAACTTCGGGCCGTTGACGTCGCTGAGCTGGCAGGTCCACGTGTACGGCAAGGCCGTGCCGCAGATCCAGGCGCTGTGTGATGAACGGAAATTGTCGCTGCACGTCTTTCCATGGCGTCCCGAGATGCGTCGAGCGGGCCTCCGGCGCAATGCCATCTATCTCGTGCGACCTGATGGCTACGTCGCCTTGGCGGATCCTGCCGGCCGCGCGATGGCAATTACGTCCTATCTCAGCGCGCGCGAGCTGACGCCGACGATAGAACCGCGCGGGCCGAGACCAGCGCCGCATTCATCGTCATGAGCGTCATTCTCATCAAAATGGATGTGCATCCGAGGAGCGGATGCACAGAAATGACCGTGCTGCCACGTAGGAGGCCACCGGCTGATTCAGGCCAGCTCAGCCGTGCTACGCTGGTCAGGGCGCGAACAGGCGCTGCGCAGCGGTGCGGATTTCGGCGGCACGCACCCGGTCGCCGAACGTCGTGAGGAGTCGCGCCGCGAGCGCGTATGTTTCGGGCGATGGAGACGCGCGGAGCATGGCAGTGATCGCGTCGTCCCGGTCGCGCTCGCGGTGTTCGGCGTGATAGAGATTGGCCAGGCTGGCGTGCGCCCACATGTTCGCGGGGAAGAACCGAATTTCTGCGCGATATTCGTTTTCCGCCTCCTCGAACCGGCCCAGGTGCGCAAGCGTATCGCCGGCATACAAATGAAGCTCGGCGACTTGCCTGGTTCGGTTCCGGGATTCCTCTAGCGCCTGCCCGAACGACTCTATCGCGCGGCTGTAGGTACCGGCCGCATATTGGATGCGACCCTCGACATACTGCGCCAGCGGCAGTGATGGATCTGCGGCCGCTGCCGCTGCGGCTTCCTGCCGCGCCGTGGCCGCATTCTCCTGTGCGAGTGCGATTCGCGCCAGCAGTTCGTGTGCCGCGGCGACATCGCGAGCCTCGCCTGAATCGGCCACCACCGTTGCGGCCGTCGCGCGGGCTTCGTCGAACTGCCTGCTCTTGAGGAGTGAGGACGCGAGCGCAAGCGCCCCGCTCGTACTCGTTGGATTCAACCGAAGCACCTGCCGATAAGCGTTGGCAGCGTCGCCGTGCCGGCCGACCTGACGCAGCAGCGTGCCGAGTTGAAACCACAAGTCCGGCATCGACGGCTCGGTCGTCAGGACTTTCTGCAACAGCTCGATTGCCGCGGGAAACCTTTGCGCCTGGACGAGCTCGAGAACGCGGCGGTAGGTCTCCAACACCTCGATTTTGTCCTTCGGGTCCGCCAGGGCGTCACCGGATGTTTTCGGCGAAACGTCGGCTCGCGTGCTGACGTACCCGAGCGCGGCAAGTCGGGCACGCCGCTCCTCCGACACGCGCTCGGGATCCTCGAGCCGGGCTCTGGCGGCAATCCTCATGAGCGCCGACTTCATCGTGGCCGCCGTCTGCGGACGTTCAGCCCGGAGATTGTGCGATTCCGCCGAATCGGCGTAGAGGTCGTACAGCTCGTCGCGCGGGGCTCGGATGAACCTGTAACGTCCGTCGGTGAGGGCTGTCAGTTCGCTCCACCCGAAGTGAAATCGGCCGTACAGCGATTCCGCGTACACACCTGCGGCGGGCGACAGTAAAGCGTGCCCGGTTACCTCCGGTCGCAGCGACCGTCCATTGAGCGATGGCGGCACGGTTGCACCGACGAGATCCAGAACAGTCGGGACCACATCGATGTGCTGAACGGGCTGTGTAACCCGCCGGCCGCACGACAGAGAACCAGGCATCTTGACGATCAACGGCACCCGCAGCGTTGCCTCGTAGAGCAAGAG
>JBKPDW010000144.1:0-14939 GCA_046728115.1 Acidobacteriota bacterium
GTACCAAACGGATGCGGGTTGCTCACGCAGGATTTCGGAGACAGGGTGGTGCTCGACCAACTGATGTCGGAATCGCCCGTGGACGCCGTGATTCACCTCGCCGCTGAAACGACAGTAGCGACGTCAGTAACGGACCCGGCGAAGTACTTCGTCAACAACGTCGCGAAAGGCATTGCGCTGCTGGAAGCGATGCGACGACACAGAGTCGGCCGCATGGTCTTTTCGTCAACAGCGGCCACCTACGGTGAGCCGCGAACTGTGCCTATCTCGGAAGAACACCAGCTGAAGCCGATCAGTGCGTACGGCGAATCCAAACTGATGTTCGAGCGTTGTCTGGAGTGGTTCCATCGCGCCTACGGCATGCACGCGATTTGTCTCCGTTACTTCAATGCGGCAGGAGCAACGGCTTTGCACGGCGAGCACAGACGCGACGAGACGCATCTGATTCCTCTGGCTCTTGATGCCGCCCAGGGACGGCGCGAAGCCGTCGACATCTTCGGCTACGACTACTCGACCCGGGATGGGACCTGCGTGCGCGATTACGTCCATGTGGCAGACATCGCTCGGGCTCATCTCGCAGCTCTCGCTCGGATCGATGCTGTGGGCTTTGGATGCTTCAACGTGGGCAGCGAGTCTGGCTATTCCGTCCTGGACGTGATCAATGCCGCCGAGGCGGTGACCGGCCGCATTATTCCGCGAATTGTCCGGCCGCGCAGACCCGGGGATCCAGCGGCGCTCGTCGCGACCGCCGCCAAGCTGCGCCGGGTTCTGAGCTGGACACCCGAGCAGAGCACGCTCGAATCAATCATCGCAACAGCGTGGGAGTGGAGGCTGCAGTTCCCCAATGGTTATGCCTCGTGAGCCTCAGGTCGTTCGACGCTGTGACGTGACGATTTCGATCGTCAGCTTCAACACGCGGCAACTCCTGTTCGCCTGTCTGGCATCGGTGTTCGCCAGCAAGGGCGTCACGTTCGAGGTGCACGTCGTCGATAACGGCTCGACCGACGAAAGCGCGGACATGGTCGCGCAGAATTTTCCGCAGGCGCGTTTGACCCGCAGCGTCGAGAATCGCGGCTTCGCGGCTGCGAACAACACTTCGATGCGCATCGCTCGCGGACGCTACGTACTGCTCTTGAACCCCGACACCCTGGTGCCTCCAGACGCAATCGCTGGGATGGTTGCCTTCATGGATGCGCACGGCGCGGCGGGCATTTGCGGGCCCCGGATTCTGTTCGGCGACGGTTCGGTTCAGTCGTGCGGTTATCGCTTTCCAACACTCTTGTCCGAAATCCGGCAGTCCCAAAACCTGGGAGCACCGCTGCGATGGCTTTTCGGTCATGAACCGACTACGGAACCCAGCGTGAAACCCGTCGAAGTGGATTGGGTAGACGGAGCGTGCTTTCTCATCCGACGAGAGGCTGTAAACAGGATCGGTTTGCTCGACGAACAGTTCTTCCTGTATGCAGAAGAACTAGACTGGTGCGCTCGCGCCCGCAACGATGGCTGGCTGGTGTACGCGCTGCCGCAGATTGACATCGTCCATTATCAAGGACAGAGCAGCGCACAGTCGAGTGACTTCTCGCTCGCCCATCTCGTCGACACGAGGCTTCGCTACTACCGGAAGCACCATGGATTGGCCGTCGCAACGCTGACCAGTCTCGTGTACGTGGCGGGTTGCATAAAGCAGTTGAACAGAGACCGTCGAAAAGCGCAGGTCAAGCTCACCGCAACGGCGCGGTGGTGGCGAACGCTGTTGACGTGACGTCATGCGCGTGCTCTTTGTATCTCCCTACGTTCCGTCGCCCATTCGCGTCAGGCCGTACCAGTGGATCCGCGCCCTGGCGAAACACGGACACCGCATTCATCTGATCGCATTGCAACCACCTGAAGATCGCTGGGTCGGCGACCCGCCGGTGCGCGGGTGCTGCGAACGCGCCACCGTATTTCCCCTCGGCCGGGTGCGCACCTTGGTAAACGCCGCCACTGCCGTGCCCCGAGACCTTCCACTCCAGGCCGCGTATTCGGCTCACGCCGAAGCGGAGCGATTCGTCGCAAGCGAAGCGGCGCTGTGCGACATCGTCCATGTCGAACACTTCAGGGGCTCGCGCCTGGCGCGCCACGTTCGCGGGACACCGTGCGTCATCGATGCCGTGGATTCCATCACGGCGCTGTTCGAGCAGGCGGTTCGTCACGCTCCGGCATGGCAGCAGCGCTTGATCGCGCGGCTGGACCTCGCACGGACGCGTCGATTCGAGGCTGCCCTGCCGTTGAGCTTCGAACGCACGATCGTGTCGTCCGCACGCGACGCGGCCATGCTCCGACGGTTGTCGGGAGTGCAGGCGTCGGATCGCATCGTGACCGTGCCGAATGGTGTCGATCTCGAGTACTTCCGGCCGGCTCAGAACGTCGATCAGGCCAACACTGTTCTCTTTACCGGCAAGATGAGCTACCACGCGAACGAAGCCGCTGCGCTGCGCCTCGGCGAGCGGCTCATGCCGCTGATTTGGCAGCTGTGCCCGGAAGCCAGGCTCGTGATTGCGGGAAAAGATCCGTCGACGAGTGTTCGCCGACTCGCCCAGGATCCGCGTGTAACGGTCACTGGGTACGTCGACGATCTGCGTCCATTTTTCGCAAAGGCTGCTGTCGTCATCGCGCCGCTCGAGTACGCAACTGGTATTCAAAACAAGGTGCTCGAAGCAATGGCGTGCGGCGTACCAGTCGTCGCCTCGCCGGCGGCTTGTGACGGCATTCAGGCGACGCCGGCGCGAGACTTACTGGTCGGCCATGACGACGGCGAACTCGCCCATCATGCCGTCGCCCTGCTACGCAGCCAGAGTTATCGGACCGAGATCGGATTGTCCGGCAGGCGCTTCGTTGCAAAGCACCATGACTGGTTCGAGATGGCGGGCAGAGTCGGCGCAGTCTATGAGGCGGCGTGTGCGGGCCATCGCCGCTGCGCGTAGCGCAACCGTGACTGAGGTAACTGTTCGGAAACTGAGGAGGACGACGTGCCAAGAACCGCTGCGATGACGTTCACGAAACCGTTGTTTTTCGCCCACCCGTCGGCCGACGTGCATCCAGCCGCTACGGTTGGACCAGGCACCAAGATCTGGCATCTTGCGCAGGTTCGCGAAAACGTCCGGATTGGCGCGAACTGTGTCATCTCGAAAGATGTCTACATTGACATCGGAGTCACGATCGGCGATCGCGTGAAGATCCAGAACGGCGTGTCGGTCTACCGCGGCGTCGTCCTCGAGGACGACACGTTCGTCGGGCCACACGCGGCGTTCACGAACGACCTGATGCCGCGTTCGTTTGCGGAGGACTGGGAGGTGGTGCCAACACGCGTCCGGCGCGGCGCCGCCATCGGCGCCAACGCCACGATCGTATGCGGCGCCACGCTCGGGCCCTACAGTATGGTGGCCGCCGGGTCGACAGTGACGCACGACGTCCCGCCACATGCCCTGGTCATCGGGAGTCCCGCGCGTGTCGTCGCCTACATCTGCCGCCGCGGTCATCGTATGGAGGCGGACAACCCGATCGATTACGAAAGCACATATCGCTGCGCGCGTTGTTCAGAAGTGCTCCAGGTCAATGTTCAAGTGAACCTGTACTGATTCGTGGCGCCGTTGGATGGCTTCGTGGCTTACACCTCAGACGATCGGCGGCGTGCTGGCGGCGCTCGGCTTCGCGGCGCTCTGCCACAACAATTGGCGCAGCGCGATCCTGGCGTTCACCGCCGCCGGATGCATCCGGAATGTCGAGATCGGAGCATTTTCCGGCAGCGACATCGTGCAGGGACTGCTGCCGGTCGAGGTGCTCGCGAGCGTGATGTTTCTGACGTGGCGGCTGGAGCGATCCACGCGGCGTCGGGATCCGATTCGGCGTACGCCGTTCAACCGCTCGCTTCTCCTGCTTCTGCCAGTCTCGGTTATCTCGCTGATCGCAGGGTTCGCTTGGTACGATCCGACCATCCCACTCGATCACGTGAAGCTTTCAGTATCGCTGGGACAGATTCTGCTCACGGGATGGCCGATTGCCACCTATTTCGTGGTCGCGAACTCGGTCCACGATACCAAGACCATTCAGGACGTCCGCACGGTGATCGTGGTATTGGCGCTTCCATCTTTGCTTCTGATCGGGTGGCCAGCCGCTTCGAATGCTCTTGCGTGGAGTACGAGCTTTGCGCTGCCCGCATCGTCCATCTGCTTCGCGGAATGTTTCGAGACGCGATCAAGGCTGCGAAAGACAGGGCTGCTCATCGTGACGTTCGCGCCCGTCCTGTACGGAATGCAAATGGGCAAAGCGTTCTATTACGCGTACTGTCTCGTGTCGTCCAGTGTGATCGCCGCTTTCCAAGCTCGTCGGATGACGGTTGCTATCGCACCGTTCGCCTTCGCAGCCTACATTCTTGCCGTCCCCGTGATGACCGGTTCCCTGACGCCCCGCATGGTGACCCATCTGGTGGAACACGAAGAAGCAGAGCAAAGCATTGGCGGGACCGGCGGGCGGGATCACCTCATCGTGGACGGTCTCGGAATCTGGTCGCGATATCCGATCTTCGGCGTTGGCCCCGGCAACAACTATCCCTACATGCTTCGTTATTCGAACCTGGGAACCGCGCACAATCAGTACATAAACATCCTCATCGAGCTCGGCGTTGTCGGTTTGCTGTGCTTTGTCGCCTTCGCCTATAGCGCATTTCGCACGGGTATGACGCTGTTCCGCACAGCGCAGATTCCGGCGCACCGCAGGCTGGCCCTTGCCTGGCTCGGCATCTTTGCCGGCATGTTGGTGGGTGGTTTCTTCGGCGATTTCATGTTGCCGAGTATCAGGAACAGCGGCCTCGAACTCTTCGCCGAATTCTATGTGCAATGGATCGTTTTGGGTTTGATCGTGAGCGCGACTGCTATCGAACGACATCACTCACTCAGGGCCATGACCTTATGAGCACGCTGAACCGCCTTTTCTCGGAATCGAGTAACCTCGCCGAGTACGCTGAGCGCTACGCCTCCTACATCTCCGAGCTCATGCGCCGGCTCGATCTTCCAGCGATCGAACGCGTAGGCCGGCTTCTCGAAGAAGCTCGAGACGGCGGCCATACCATCTTCCTGATCGGAAACGGAGGGAGCGCTGCAACGGCATCGCATTTCGCGAACGACCTGGCGCTCGGCCCACGGGTGTTCGGCGCCGAGTCGTACCGGGCGATCAGCCTCGCCGACAACACTGCGTTGATGACCGCCGCCGGCAACGATCTCGGATACGAGACGATTTTTCTCGAGCAGCTCAAGACCTTGCTGCACCAGAGAGATTTGGTAATTGCCATTTCCGCCAGTGGGAATTCACCGAGCGTGCTCAAGGCCGTCGAGTACGCCAATGAACTCGGCGCCATCACGATCGGACTCACTGGCTTCGACGGAGGACAGCTTCGGCACATCGTGTCCGAATACCTGCACGTCGCAACTCCCAAAGGCGATTACGGACCCGTCGAAGATCTGCACCTGATGCTCAACCACCTCATCACGTCGTATCTCGTGCGCCTCGGATGCGAGAAAAAGAGCAATCGAACGCTTCTATACAGCGCCAAACGGTCGGCACACGCGCTCGAACCGGTTTCCGTACAAGCCGGGCATGTTCAGCGAGCTCGATCACAGATACGTTGAGAGTCTGGCTGTCCCTTGAAAAGTCGCCTCAACCAAGATTGGGCCGCTCACAGGAAAATGGAAATACTGTGAAAGCATCGTCGGGCAGTCGTGCTATTGTCCGGCATGTCATGAGACGACGAGTCCCCGACGCGCCTTCCAATCCATCACGGGTTCCACGAGTGGCCATCGTCGAAGACGACCGCCCCGTTCTCGAGGCTCTCCGAATCCTCGTCAGCAAGTGGGGCATGGCCGTTGTTGCGCTTCAGAGCTTCGAGGCAGCTCGCACGATGCTGGAGGCCGGCGACCCGCCCGACGCGCTTGTCGTCGATGTCCGGCTCGGTATGTTCAACGGACTGCAGCTCGCCTATCTCGCCAAACAGCGCAATCCGGGAATCGTTGTAATTGCCATGTCTGGTTACGACGATGACACCATACGGAAGGAGGCGGCAGCTGCTGGTGCCGTCTTCCTCGCCAAACCGATCGACTTCAACGGCTTGCGGCGAAAGTTGTCGACGATCCAGAGTACCCGACCAGCTCCAGGATTGGACCCGGTCCGCTCGACTCGGCGGACCATCACACGGCCATCACGTCGAACTGCTCGTGGTGCAGCTGCGCGTCGGCCTTCACGGTGACGTCCCTGCCGAGGATCTGCCGCAGGTCTTTCACCACGGCGCTCTCCTCTTCCTTCAACGCGCGCGCGATGTCCGGATTCACGCGCAGCAGCAGCCGGTTGCCGTTGATGTCGGCGGCGACCTTGCGGACTTCGCTGAGAATCTCGTAGCAGATCGTGGAGCTGGACTTGATCACGCCGGTTCCGGAGCAGTACGGACACGGCTCGGTCAGCACGCGCTCGAGGCTCTGCTTCACGCGCTTGCGCGTGATGATGATGAGGCCGAAGTCGGACACCTGCAGCGCCTTTGACGGCGACCGGTCCTTCTTCAGCTCCTGCTCGACCGCCTGGAGGATCTTCTGTCGGTTTTTCTTTTCCTCCATGTCGATCAGATCGAGCACGATGATGCCGCCGAGATCGCGGAGCCGAATCTGCCGAACGATTTCCTTCACGGCCTCGAGGTTCGTCTTGACGATCGTGTCCTCGAGCCGCCCCGACGACTTCTTGCCGACGTACCGGCCGGTGTTGACGTCGATGGCGACCAGCGCCTCCGTCTGGTTGATGACGATCGACCCTCCAGACTTCAGCCACACTTTGCTCATCAACGCTTTGTCGATCTCTGCCTGCACGCCGTACTCATCGAAGATCGGGTACGGCTTCGTGTAGAGCTTCACGCGCGGCGCCAGGGTGGGCATGATCCGCTCGACCAGATCGACTGTTCGACGGTATTCCTGTTCGTTGTCGATCCGGATCGCCTGGAACTCCTCGGTCAGGAGATCCCGCAGCAGCTTGCTGACGAGGCTCTGCTCGCGGTACACCGCGGCCGGAGCGCGCTGCGAGTCCACCTTCTGACGGATTTCAGTCCAGATCGCGTGGAACGCATCCAGATCTTTGACAATGTCTTCCCTGGGACGGCCGGCGGCGGCCGTGCGGACGATGACGCCCCCGGTGAAGCCGCGGCTCTCGCGGAACTCGCGGACAATCCCCCGCAGGCGGCCGCGCTCGTCGCGCGATTCGATCTTTCTGGAGACGCCGACGTGATCGACTGTCGGCATGAACACGAGAAAACGTCCGGCAATCGTCACGTGCGAGGTGAGCCGCGCGCCTTTGGTGCCCAGCGGCTCCTTGACGACCTGAACCAGAATCTCCTGGCCCTCTTTCAGCAGCTCTTCGATTTTTGGCTGCGGCCGCTCGCCCTTCGACGGCCCGGAATCTTTTCCGTCCCTCGACTCTGCCGCCGCGTCGCGCTCGGACCGGCCGCCGTTGCCGTCCTCCTCGCCGGACTCGATCTTGTCGAATTCCTCGAGCGTGTCGACGACATCCGCGACATAGAGAAACCCGTCGCGCTCGAGACCGACGTCGATGAAGGATGATTGCATGCCGGGCAGGACTTTCGACACGCGACCTTTGTAGACATTGCCGACGACGCCGCGGTGCCGTTCACGTTCGACGAATACTTCTGCGACCTGGTCGTCCTCGAGGATGGCCACCATCGTTTCGTGGCCGTTGGAGGAGACGATCATCTCCTTCTGCATCCACCACTCCTCCGCGACGGGGATCAGAGTCTAGGGTGTGGGGATTAGTCCTCTAACCCTTCACCTCTATCCCGAACCCCCGACACGTTTTCAGTTCGTGAAGCGGCGCATGCGTACGTTGAGCACCAGCCCGAAGCCGGCGAGCGTCGCGATCATCGACGAGCCGCCGTAACTCATGAGCGGAAGCGTCAGCCCTTTGACGGGCGCCAGTCCGGCCGACATGGTGATGTTGTAGATCACCTGAAACGCGAAGCTGGCGAGCACGCCGAGCACGAGGTACGAGCCGAGCCGATCCTTGGCCAGCGTCGCGGCCTCGAGCGCGCGCAGAATCACGAAGAGATACAGGCCGAGCGCCATCAGGACGCCGGCAAACCCCTGTTCCTCGGCCAACACCGAGAAAATGAAATCGTTGTGCGCAACAGGCAGGAAGCGCAATTGGCCTTGCGTCCCCTGCTTGAAACCCTTGCCTGACAAACCGCCGGATCCCACCGTGATGCGCGCCTGAATCTGCTGGTAGCCGGCGCCCTTCGCATCCTGCGAGGGATCGAGAAACGTCGAGATCCGCGATTTCTGATAGTCCTTGAGCGCGAACTTCCATGCGACCGGCGCGGCCAGCGCAGCGCACAGGCACAGGATGCCGAGTATGCGCATCGGCATCCCGGCGAGATAGGCGATGGCCAGAAAAACGGGCAGAAGCGTCACGGCCGTGCCGAGATCCGGCTCCTTCACGATGAGGAACACCGGCACAGCGGTCAGCGCGCCGCCGATTGCCAGCTCGCTCGGCCCGGGCGCGCCGCGTTGCTCGCCGAAAAATTTCGCGAGGACGAGCGCCAGCCCCAGCTTCGCAAACTCCGACGGCTGCAGATTGAACACTCGAAGCGGAATCCAGCGCCGCGCGCCCATCTGCACGGTCCCGAAAAACATCACGTAGACCAGCAGCGCGCAGAGCCCCAGATAGATCAGATGCGACTTGTCGGTCAGCGTGCGGTAGTCGAGCGTCAGCATGACGACCATGGCCACGAGCCCCAGGGCGATGGCGTACAGCTGCGTCACGTACATGCGCGAGGTGCCGTGCGTCGGATCGGACGTCGTGCTGAAAATCATGACCACACCGAGCGCGCACAGCGCGACAATCGCGATGAAGAGGGCCCAGTCGATGTGGTGGTAGAGGCGGCGCTCGAACATTTCAGAATTCAGAATTCAGATTTCAGACTTCGGATTTGACTGCCGATTGCGGATTGCAGATTGGCGATGGCCACGCTCCTCTATCAGCCCATCGATGGATTGAGATTGGGTGTCAGCACCGGTTTCGGCGGAAGCGGACGACCGTCCCGCTTCGCGAAGAACGTGTCGAGGATGTGATGGACGACCATGGCGGCATTGCCGCCATGCACGCCGTGCTCGAGCAGGACCACTCCGGCAATCTGCGGGTTGTCGCGCGGCGCGAAGAACACGAACCAGCCGTTGTCGCGTAGATCCCTGGCCGTCTTCCCCGCCGCGGCGGCTTTTCCCTGATTCGAAATCACCTGGGCCGTGCCGGTCTTGCCTGCGACGTCGTATCCCACCAGCTTCGCCGCGCCGCCCGTGCCACCGGGCTCGTTCACGGCCATCCACATGCCCTCGCGGATCGGCCGCAGCTTCTCCGGATCGATCGAAACCGGCGTGTGCTGACGCAGACCCGACATCGGCTTCCAGCCTTCGCCATCGTCGACGGCCTTGACCAGGTGCGGCGTCACGCGAACGCCGCCGTTGGCCAGCGTCGCCATGTACACCGCCATCGACACCGGCGTCACCGACACCGCACCCTGTCCGATGCCGACCGAAATCGTCTCGCCCGCGTACCACTTCTCGTGTTTCTTCTCGCGCTTCCACTCGGTCGACGGCACGAGCCCCTGTACCTCGTTCGGTAAATCGATGCCGCTCTTGACGCCGAGGCCGACGGCGGCCGACCACTTGTTGATTTTGTCCACGCCTACCATGTTGGCGACCGTGTAAAAGTACACGTCGCACGACTGCTGAATCGCTCTCCGCAGATCGACCGAGCCGTGGCCGCCCCTGCTGAACCGCCAGCACTTGAAGTCGCGGCCGTAGAAGTTCATGTGGCCCGGACAAAATACGTGGAACTCCGGGGTTATGACGCCTTCTTCGAGCGCAGCGAGTGCCACGGCCATCTTGAAGGTCGATCCCGGTGGATAGGTGCCTTGAATCGCGCGATCGTTCAGCGGACGATCCTTGTCGGTCATCAGGGCCGTCCACGTCGCGCGATCGATGCCGGCTGCAAACGCATTGGGATCGAACCCCGGCCGGCTCGTGAACCCGAGCACTTCGCCGTTCATCGGATCGAGCGCGACGGCGGCGCCGTTGAGATCGATGGCATCGAAGGCTTCCTCGATCGCCTTCTGCACGTCGTAGTCGAGCGTCAGCTGCAGCCGCTTGCCCTCGATCGGCGGATCTTCGTCGAGCGTCCGGATTTCGCGGCCGACGCTGTTCACGACTACCCGCCGCGCGCCGTCCTCGCCCATTAGCACGGCGTTGTAGATCTTCTCGATCCCGGATTGGCCGACGATGTCGCCGCTCTTCAACCCGTCCTGATCGTTGACCTGTGCGTCGTTGACCTCGCCCACGTAGCCGAACAGGTGCGCCGCCATCGCTTCGGGATATCGTCGTGTCGGCACCTGTTCGATGACGATCTCCGGCAACTCGAGCCGGCGCGCCATCACGGCGGCTACCTGCGCCCGCGTCGCGTCCTGCACGATCATGATCGGACGATACGAAGGCTCGCGGCGATGCCGATCGATGACCGTCTTGATACCCGCTTCGTCCATGCCGAGCGCCGTCGCAAGCACGCTGACCGTTCGATTCATGTCGACCGTGCGCTCCCGGTCGATCGAAATGCTGAACGATCGCCGGTTCTCGACCAGCACCTTCCCGTCGCGATCGAACACCACGCCTCGAGGCGCGCGCAGCGCCAGTGTCCGCTGGCGGTTGTTCTCCGCCATCTCTTCGTACTTCCGGTGCTGCGCCACCTGCAGCACCCAGAAGCTCACCGCCAGACTGGCGAACAGCACGCAGACGAGGTACTGCAGCACCGTCAAGCGGCCGGTCAGCGAGCGGCGTTGTTCCGTACGCATACTCCCACTCTCAACTCTAACGCCGGATCCGGGCTTTCGCGGCCCGCCGCCGCTCGACTGCGCCGGGCAGCAACTCGCTCACCTGGAAGGCCACCACCCCGATGATTGCGTTGGCGATCGCCTGCTCGGCGACATCCGCGTAAGGCGTCCCGAAGTGGCGCAGATTCAGCAGCACGTACAGTCCCATGAATACCGCCTGGTGCACAACGGTCGCTCCGAAAAACACCAGAAAGCGCGGCACCGATTGCACGACGATGAACTGCGTCCCGATGATGCCTGCCAGGAACCCCACAACGGTCTTGGCCAGCCCATCGATACCGGTGATGCTGCCGGTGGTCAATGCGTCCTGGAGCAGCCCCCCCAGTGATCCCGTCAGCAGCCCGGTCGACGGTCCGTATGTCAGCGCGACGTACACCACGACGACCAGTACCAGATCGATCCCGATACTTCCGCCGATCACGTAACGCGCCAGGGTTGTCTGCAGAGCGAGCGCCGCTGTCACCGCCAGGATGACCCCGGCCGCCTTCACTCGGGAACCCCGGCGGCCGGATCGCGCGCGGGCGTCGGTTCCACGACAACGAGTACTTCCTCGAGCGACGAAAAAGCGACCGCCGGCCGTACGCTGATCCGCCGATACGATCCGCCGCTGCGATCCACCGCGTCGACGCGTCCGATCAGGAATCCCTTCGGGTAGATCCCGTCAATGCCCGACGACACGACGACATCACCCACGACGACGTCCGCAGCCTCGGAGACGTATTCCATCTGGAGGCGGTCTTCGCCGACGCCGATGATGATGCCTTGCGCGCGCGTCCGCTCGATGATCGCGCCCGCAGCCGCGTTTCGATCGAGGAGTAGCTGGACCTTCGCCGATCGGACGTTCGGCACGACTACGCGGCCGACCACGCCCGCCGGCGCGAGCACGGCCATATCAGCGGCGATCCCGTCGCTCGTGCCCTTGTTGATCGTCAAGGTGCGAAAGCCGGGCGTCGCCGCCCCGCCGATGATCTCCGCCGCGGTCGTACGTATCGTCAGGCGATTGCGCAGGTCCAGCAGCTCTTCGAGGCTGCGCGCGCGATCGGCCTGGGCCCGCTGCTCCTGCCCTTGAATCTCGGCCGCGGCCAGACGGCGCTTTAGGTCTTCGTTCTCCTGGTGGACCTGTCGCAGGCCGATGTACCCCGTCCACGCTGAGCGCACGCCCGTCACCGCCGACGAGACGGTGCGCTGTATTTCGGAAAAGATGCCGACCGTGACCGTTTCGAGCATCGGGACGCCGCTGCGAGAGTTCACCCGCAGCGAGATGAGCAGGATATGCCCCACGACGACGATCAGAAACAGGTAACCGGACCGTTGGCGGAATTCAAGCAGCGCCATGGAACCAGAACTAGCCACCGCGCAGGGCACGGGCGGACACACATGTATGCAAGCAAGCCCACGCCCCCGTGTCCTCAGTGTCCTCCTGGGTGGAGATCAACGGAATCGTGGAGCGTCCCATCATCAATCGATCGAAATCTTCCGCAACAGGTTGAAATCCGACAGCATCTTGCCCGCACCGAGCACGACCGACGAGAGCGGATCCTCGGCCATTGCCAGCGGCAGCCCTGTTTCCTCGCGCAGGCGCTTGTCCAGGTTCTTCAGCATCGAGCCGCCGCCGGTGAGCACGATGCCGCGATCGACGATGTCGGCCGACAGCTCGGGCGGCGTGCGCTCGAGCGCCACGCGCACGGAATCGACGATCACGTTCACTGTCTCGGCCAGCGCCTCGCGAATTTCCTCGTCGGTAATGGTGATCGTCTTCGGCACGCCCTCGATCAGGTGGCGTCCCTTGATCTCCATGGTCATCTGCTCATCCAGCGGGAAGGCCGAGCCAATCTCGATCTTGATCTGTTCGGCCGTCCGCTCGCCGATGAGCAGGTTGTACTGCTTCTTGATGTACTGGATGATCGCTTCGTCCATCTCGTTGCCGGCCACGCGCACGGCTTTGCTGTAAACGATTCCGGCCAGCGAGATGACGGCGATGTCGGTCGTGCCGCCGCCGATATCGACGATCATGTTGCCTGAGGGTTCCGTGATCGGCATTCCGGCGCCGATGGCCGCGGCCATCGCCTCTTCCACCAGGTGCACTTCGCTCGCTTTCGCGCGGTAGGCGCTGTCCTTGACGGCGCGCTTCTCGACCTGTGTGATCTCCGACGGAACGCCGATGACGATGCGCGGCCGGACCCACACGTTGCGGTTGTGCGCCTTCTTGATGAAATACGTCAGCATCTTCTCGGTGACTTCGAAGTCGGCGATCACGCCGTCCTTCATCGGCTTGATGGCCACGATGTTGCCGGGCGTGCGGCCGAGCATGTCCTTGGCATCCTTGCCGACGGCCTCGACGCGGCCGTTCACCTTGTTGATGGCCACAATCGACGGCTCGTTGACCACGATGCCCTTGCCGCGCGCGTAGACGCACGTATTGGCCGTGCCCAAATCGATCGCCAGATCACTCGAGAACAGCGAAAGCATCGAACGAAGGCTCAAATCAGAAACTCCTCAGTTCAGAATTCAGATTGCAGAATTCAGGTTGATGGCCGATTGAATATTTGTATGCGCGGGCCGTTCGGCTGCCGTGACGGCTCGCCGCGAATGCTGAACTCTGAATCAACTCTGAATTCAATCTGAATTCTGAATTCCGCCATCTGAACTGCCATTTCACGTCGCAGTCCTGATGCCGTTCTTGCCGCCATCCTTGACCTGATACATCGCCTTGTCTGCCGCCTCCAGCAGGCTCTCGGCCGAAGTCGCGACGTCGGGCAGCGTGGCCACGCCGATCGACACGGTCAGCCTGTAGTTCACGCCTTCCGCGGCCAGAAAAGGATACGCGGCAATCCGGTCCCGGATACGCGCGCCGACCGCCAGCGCGCCGGCAGCACCCGTGTCGGGCAGAACGAGCGCGAACTCGTCGCCGCCGAACCGCGCGACCACATCGGTCTCGCGCGCGCTTCCACGAATCACGGCCGCAGCTTCCACAAGCGCCCGGCTGCCGAACAGATGACCATGGTTATCGTTCACACCTTTGAATCCGTCCAGATCGACGAAGAGCAGCGAGAGGGGTTGCTGGTTGCGAACGGCACGCTTGGCTTCGCGGCGCAGCGCCTGATTCAGAAAGCGGGAGTTGTAGAGATGTGTCAACTCGTCGGTGACCGAGAGCGCCTCCAGGCGCTTGATCAACCGGGCGTTGTCGATGGCGACGGCCGCCGGTTCGAGCAACAGGTGCATCGCGCGAAGGACGGGCGCCGACAATCGCGGCTCGCGAGAGGAGGTCGCGCGATCGAGCGCAATCAGCGCGCCGACGCGGTGCCCGCGACTGATGAGCGGCAGCGCGATCACGGTACTGTCGAGATCGGCGGTCACGCGCGGATCGCAGGAGAGATCGGCCGTGCTGAAGGGCTCGCCGCGTTCCATCACCCAGCTGGCGATCCCATACACGACCGGCTCCATGTCCCCGCTGATGCTGCGTTCGGCGAGCACCGAGGGCCGGCCCGACGGATCGAAGGACACGAGCGCCCAGCACGGCGCCGGAATCCACGTGATCGCGCGATCGACGATCAAATCGGCAATTTTTGCGGGATCGAGCGTCGTGTTGACAGCTCGGACGACGTCGAGCAGCGCGTCGCGTTGTTCCACACGTCCGCGCAGGTTGCGTTGAAACAGCCGAAGTTTTGCCGCCAGATCCAGGCCCGGCGTTGGAAGCGAGAATTCGCCGCCGCGCCGGACTTTCGATCCGCGCCTGCGCGCAGGACCAACCGGCCGATAGAGCGCTATCGGCATTTTGCTGGCTCGACTGGCTGATGGCATCCGCTAAGTGCTTCTGTACCTAGCAAATATACCACACAGCTGGCCGGTAACTGCTTGCCACGCCGTAACTTCATGGCATACCATCGGGACAGGGATCAGGGGTTCGGAATTAGGGATTGTCTTAATCTCGACTATCCCTAGGCCCCTAGACCGTACTCCTGAGGCAACAGCAATGACG
>JBKPDW010000145.1:0-6365 GCA_046728115.1 Acidobacteriota bacterium
GAAACTCAGCGCGGTGTATACCTACCGGCGAGAGAAGAACCTCCAGGTGTCGGCGAACCCCGACAAACCGTACGCGACGACCCCCACCACCGCGATTGATCCGGGTCTCGATGGTGTGATCGGCACCGCCGACGATGGCACGTACAGCTTTTTCCAGCGGCTGTCGGCGGCCAACAGGACGGTCATCACGAACGATCCGACGGTGCTGCAGAGCTACAAGGGTCTCGAAATCACGGTGAGCAAACGGCTCACCAATCGTTGGCAGATGCTGGCGGGATACACGCGATCGTCCAACCTTTTCGAGGACGCTTCGATCGACTTCTCACCCAATTTCCTGATCAACGCGAGCGGACCGATCACGGCGGATCTCGGCGTGACCGGAGCGACGCGCTGCACGGGTTGCGGTGCGGCGAACGCCGACGCTCCGAACCAGTTCAAATTGAGCGGCACCTATATCCTGCCGTGGTATGACGTGATCCTCAGCGGCGGTGCGGGAGTCCGCAGCGGCGCGCCGGTGACGCGCCAAATCAGCCGCTCAATGGCGGTTGGCGCGGCGCAAACGATAAACCTCGAGCCGTTGGGAAGCCATCGCCTCGACACAACGGGCAAAATCGACCTGCGAGTCGGCAAAGTGTTCCGGATGAACAAGAGCGAGCTCGAGACAAGCGTGGACTTCGACAATCTGACCAATGCGAACTGGATCTGGCAGGTACGCACCCTGACCCCGGCGACGTCGTTCACCGATCCCTCGACCGGCGTGAGTCAGACGCTTCCGCAGTTCCTGGCGCCCACGGCCATCCTGGGTCCGCGGACGGTCGTGCTTCGCGCGGCGTATAAGTTCTGAGGCGGAACCTCTACGAATTGCTCAATGGCTGATGGCTGACGGCGAAGGGGCCATCAGCCATTCGCCCTGGCGCGCGATCAGTCATCTCCGACGCAGGCCATCCCCACGGGCGCGTCGATGGCAGCCGGCACCGCGCTGCGGTGCTTGATCAGCTCGAGGAATTCCATGCGCGTTCGCGCGTTGTCGCGGAAGGAGCCGAGCATCGCGCTGGTGACGCAGAAGGAATTCTGCTTCTCGACGCCGCGCATCGACATGCACAGATGGGTCGCTTCCATCACGACGGCGACGCCCAGCGGCGCAACCTTCGCGCGGATCGTGTCTGCGATCTCATTCGTCAGGCGTTCCTGCACCTGGAGCCGCCGCGCGAACACATCCACGAGGCGCGGGATCTTGCTCAACCCGATCACCTTCGTGCTTGGGATGTACGCGACGTGACATTTGCCGAAAAACGGCAGCAGATGGTGCTCGCAGAGACTGTAGAAGTCGATGTCCTTGACGATCACCATCTCGCTATAATCGACGGTGAACAGTGCGTTATTGAGAACTTCGTCGATGTTGGCGCGATACCCGCTTGTGAGAAAGCGGTACGCTTTGTCCACCCGCCGCGGCGTGTCGACCAGCCCCTCGCGTGCCGGATCCTCGCCGATCTCCGCCAGGAGCTTTCTGATTAGCTCTTGCATCGTTCTATTCTATATCTCGACGTCGACACTGCTGTTCGCGCAGTCGGCCGACCAGTTGTACGCCGATCGCGCCAACCTCGCGAGCGCACGACAGGCGGCGGAGATCTGGCGCACGCAGCTTGCCGCCGGCGGAACGGACGCCTTCGATGCGGCATGGAAGCTGGCGCGGGCCGACTACTGGCTCGGCGGGCATGCCTCGGAAACCGAACGCCGCACTTTCTTCGAGCAGGGGATCGATGCGGGACAGCGGGCAGCCGCGATGCAGCCGAAGAGGCCCGAGGGGCATTTCTGGACGGCCGCGAACATGGGGTCGCTCGCCGAATCGTACGGCTTACGCCAGGGAATCAAGTATCGAAAACCGATCAAGGATGCGCTCGAAACCGTGTTGCGCCTCGATCCAGCGTATCAGGACGGATCGGCGGATCGGGCGCTGGGACGATGGTATTTTCGCGTGCCGCGGCTTTTCGGCGGCAGCCACAAGCTCGCAGAAGAGCACCTGCGTGCGTCGTTGAAGTACGATCCGCACAGCACTGCATCCCATTTCTTCCTCGCAGATCTCTATCTCGACGATGGGCGAAACGCGGATGCGCGCACCGAACTCCAGGCGGTTCTCAACGCACCGATCAATCCCGAATGGGCGCCCGAGGATCAGGAGTTCAAGGAAAAGGCGAGAAAGGCCCTGGCGGGCTTGAAATAGATCAGAAGTCAGAAGTCAGAAGTCAAAAGTCAGAAGTCAAAGTCAGAAGTCGAAAGTTCAGAAGTCAGCGCGGGGAGCTACGCGTATGAATAGAAACCCCGGCCCGACTTGCGGCCGTGATATCCAGCCAGCACCATGCGCTTCAGAAGCGGCGGCGGCGCGTACGCGGGCTCACGAAACTCCTCGAACATGATGTTCGCGATGTAATAGGTCGTGTCGAGCCCGACGAAGTCCAGCAGCGTGAACGGCCCCATTGGATAGCCGCAGCCCAATTTCATTCCCTTGTCGATGTCTTCGAGTGTGCCGAGGCCGTTTTCGTAGGCACGAATCGCATCGAGCAGATAGGGCACGAGCAGGCGGTTGACGATGAAGCCCGGGCGATCGGGCGCGGTGATTGGCTCTTTGCCGAGCGACTGCGCAAACGCGAACACGGTCTGATACGTCTCGTCGGTGGTCGTCAGCGCACGAATCACCTCGACGAGCTTCATAATTGGCACGGGATTGAAGAAATGCAGGCCGGCGAACCGGTCGGGTCGCTTCGTGGCCGCCGCGAGTTCGGTGATGCACAGCGACGAAGTGTTGGAAGCCAGGATCGTCGTTTCCGGCACGACCGCCGCGACCGCCGCGTAGGTCTTCTTCTTCTCGTCGAGATTCTCGATGATGGCTTCGATGACGACATCACAATCGTGCAGCGCATCAAGCGTCGTCGTGCCGGACAGGTTGGCCAGGATTGCGCTGCGCGACGATTCGGTCACCTTGCCCTTTGCCACGCCGTCGTCGAGGGACTTTCTGATGCGGCCGAGTCCCTTGTCCAATACAGCCTGATTCACTTCGCGCACGATCGTCTTGTGGCCGGCCGCCGCGCACACCTGTGCGATGCCTGAACCCATCAATCCGCATCCGAGTACGCCAACGGTTTTGATCGGCATCCGATAACTCCACGACAGAGGGTACTGGTTGAACTCAGACGACCGAGATCACGCGGATGGCGCCTTCGTTCGTATTACGTTCGCGATGTAGTCCCCCGTTTCACGTGTGCCAAGCGTTCCACCGATTTCGGCAGTCCCGTTCGCCGTCACCACCGAATCCTTCACACATGCTTCGATTGCGGCGGCTTCCTGATGCCATCCGATGTAATCGAGCATCAACGCCGCCGACAGGATGGCACCGACGGGGTTTGCGACGTTTTTCCCCGCGTACTTGGGCGCCGAACCATGCACCGGCTCGAACATCGAGGTGCGGCCGGGATGCAGGTTGCCTGACGCGGCCATGCCGAGGCCGCCCTGCAGCTGCGCACCGAGGTCCGTCACGATGTCGCCGAACATGTTGTTGGTGACAATGACCTGAAACTGCCCAGGGTTCTTGACCATCTGCATGGCGAGAGCGTCGATGTACATGTGGGACGCTTCAATTCCCGGATACTGCGGTGTAAGCTCGTGAAAGACACGTTGCCACAGCGCGTGGCCCTGCGTCATCGCGTTGCTCTTGTCCGCCATCAGCACCTTCTTCAGACCGTTCACCCTGGCGAACTCGAACGCATGCTTGATGATCCGGTGCACGCCCTTGAAGGTGTTGATCTCCTCCTGTACGGCGATTTCATCGTCGGTGCCCGCCTTGAAGCGCCCGCCCACGTTCACGTACACGCCCTCGGTGTTTTCGCGAAAGACGACGAAGTTCACGTCGTCGGGGCCCCGGTCTTTGAGTGGACACAGCCGCTCGTGCAGCAAGCGCACCGGGCGATGATTCACGTAGAGATCCAGCTCGAACCGGGTGCCCAGAAGGATCTCGCGCGCGTGACGCATGTCTGGAATGCGCGGATCTCCGAGCGCGCCGATGAAAATCGCCTGGAAATCGTCGCGCAGCATCGCGTAGCCGTTGGGCGGCAAACTGATGCCGGTCTTCAGGTAATAGTCGGCGCCGTAGGGCAGCATTTCGAGATCGAGGCGGCGCCCGTAGACTTCGCCGACCGCACGAAGAACCTTGACGGCTTCGGCGGTGACGTCCACGCCGATGCCGTCTCCAGGGATGACTGCAATGCGCATTGGGGATCGGGTAATCGGTAACGTAATTGGGTAATCTGGTAATTAGGTAATCGGGTAATTGAATTGGGGAATTCCTCAATTCATCGCCCAATTACCAGATCACCCAATTACCCAATTCATATGTCCGCCGCGTCTATTTGCGCACGCTGGAGCTTGCCGCTGAAGTCTACATAAATCGACTTCCATTCGGAAAAGACGTCGAGCGCCGCTGAACCGGCTTCGCGGTGTCCGTTGCCGGTGTGTTTGGTTCCCCCGAACGGCAGGTGCACTTCCGCGCCGATGGTTGGAGCGTTCACGTAGAAAATGCCGGTGTACATGTCGCGCATTGCCGCGAACGCGCGGTTGACGTCCTGTGTATAGATAGATGCCGACAGCCCGTAGGCGACGCCGTTCCCGATCGACACCGCCTCGTCGAAGGATCGGCACGGAATCACGGCTACGACCGGTCCAAAGATCTCTTCCTGAGCGACCCGCATGGAGGGGGCGACGTCGGCGAAGATCGTGGGCTCGTGAAAGTGTCCTTTTGCATACGCGCCGCTCATCAGCGCGTGGCCACCGCAGACCAGCCGCGCGCCTTCCTCGCGGGCGATCTCGACATACTGCATGACAGTATCACGCTGCGCGGCGCTGACCAGCGGACCGACTTCGGTTCTGGCATCCAGCCCGTCGCCGATGCGCAGCGCGCGTGCGCGCGCCACGAACGCGTCCAGGAAGGCATCGTAAACGCGCTCGTGCACGACGACGCGGCTGGCCGCGGTACAGCGCTGTCCCGTCGTGCCGAATCCGCCCCACAGGCACCCCTCGACCGCCAGCTCGAGGTTGGCGTCATCCATGATCATCACGACGTTCTTCCCGCCCATCTCGAGGTGCACTTTCTTGAATGACGACGCCGACAACTCGGAGACCGTGCGGCCGATTTCTGTCGACCCTGTGAACGAAATGACGCGGACATGCTCGCTCACGAGCAGCGCTTCTCCGACCTCGCCCCCGCCGCCCGTCACGAGATTGACGACACCGCGCGGAATGCCGGCTTCCTCCAGGATGCGGACGAAATTGAACGCGGACAGCGGCGTCAGCGTGGCCGGTTTGAACACGACCGTATTGCCGCAGACCAGCGCAGGGATGATCTTCCAGGACGGAATCGCCATCGGAAAATTCCACGGCGTGATCACGGCGCAGACGCCGAGCGGCTGACGAACGGACATTGCGAACTTGTCGCGGAGCTCCGACGGCACCGTCTGACCGTACTGTCGGCGCCCCTCGCCGGCCATGAAGAAAGTCATGTCCACGGCTTCCTGCACATCGCCGCGCGTTTCTTCCAGGACCTTTCCCATTTCGCGCGTCATGTCGCGCGCCAGCGACTCCTTGCGGTCGGCAATGATCTGTGCCGCGCGAAACAGAAGCTCCGCGCGCCGGGGGGCCGGGACGAGCCGCCAGCGCTCGTAGGCGAGACGCGCGGCCTCAATCGCGTGCTCGATATCGACCTGCGTCGATCGCTGAAACGTGCCGATAAGATCGTCGGTGTTCGCCGGATTTCGGTTCTCGAATTTGTCGCCGGAAACCGACGCCACCCATTCGCCGTCAATAAAGTTGTGATAGGTGGACGCCTTCGCAGCGGTGATTGGCATGGGGCTCAGAGTGCCGTACAGTGCATCCCGGCTGCAACATCGGCGGAAAGAACCGCAGGATCAGTGCTTTACGCCTTCGGCATCGTGGAGTCCGCCGTAGAGGGTTGGATCAACCGGCTCGGCAATCTACGGAAAATGTAGCAAAAATGGAGCAAATCCGCTCATCCGCCGTGGCACGGTTCGTGTATCGAGGAAGGCTGTCCGAGGAGACGGACCAGAATGGTGACGAACACGGAATCTGACGCCGACCGCCGCGATCCGAAACATGCCGGGCCAATGATTGACGCGCAAAAGGTAGTGATCGTCAACGGCACCACCGAGATCCTGGAGGGACTGCAGGGCATGTTGGACGTCGGACACTACGACGTCGTGTTCGTGGAGTCGAGCGCGCACGCCTATTCACAGATCAAACGCGTGCAGCCGGATCTGGTCATCCTGTGCGTCCAAATCGACGACGCCGACGGCCTGCAGGTT
>JBKPDW010000146.1:0-9216 GCA_046728115.1 Acidobacteriota bacterium
TCTAGGTTCTAGGTTCTAGGTTCTAGGTAGGTTCGAGGTTCGACGAAGGTTCGACGTTCAAGGTTCGTGGTTGACGACCGGCGGTCGGGCTCGTGCCTGGCCGCCGGTTTTGTTTTTTTGCTCGAACGGCAGACACTACACGCCACCTACCCTATGCAGCGGCGCCTCCTCGTCGTGCTCTACATGATCTCCGGCGCCGCGGCGCTCGTGTACGAGGTGATCTGGACACGCCTGCTCACGCTCCAACTCGGACACACGGTCGCCGCAGCCAGCACGGTGCTCGCTGCATTCATGGGCGGTCTGGCGGTCGGGGCCTGGCTCGCGGGACGTTTCGTCACTCGCCGGACCAACGCGGCTCCCGACCTGCCCGAGCCGGCCTCGCTGCCGCACCCGATGCAGATCTACGCCGGGCTCGAAGTCGTCATCGCGTTGCTTGCGCTGCTGCTGCCCCTGATGCTCAGGGCATCGGTACCCGCGCTTGCGTGGGCCTACGCGGACGGGTCGGCGCCGGTGCGCTTCGCGCTGGTGCGCGTTGCCATCAGCTTGCTCCTGGTCGGGATTCCGGCCACGGCAATGGGTGCAACCTACCCCGTTGCCGCAGACTGGCTGGCGCGATTGGCGCCTGACCCCACGAATGCACGCGCCTCGGCAGCACTGCTCTACGCCTCGAACACGGCTGGCGCCGCCGTCGGCGCGCTCGCCGCAGGATTCTGGCTGATTCCGGCCCTCGGCCTTTCGGCGAGCACGTGGGTCAGCGTGGCGCTCAACGGCATCGCGGCAGCGGGGGCAATGTGGCTATCGACAGTCCGCAACTCCGAGCGTGTGCCGACCGGCATCGCGCAGGTCCAGGCAACCAGGACCGCAAAGGCTGTGAAGACCGCCAAGCCTCCACGGAAACGTGAGACACAAGATTCGTTGCAGCCCTCGAGAGCTTCGCGTTCAGCGGAGCGCTCTTCGGTGTGGCTGGTTTCCGCTGCGATAGGCGTATCCGGATTCGCCGCGCTGGTGTACGAGGTTGCATGGACACGACTGCTCGCACTGGTCATCGGCCCCACGACGTACGCCTTTTCGACGATGGCTGCCGCATTCGTCACTGGACTCGCGATTGGATCGACGCTCGGGAGTCCGCTGTCACGGCGCACGACGCGCCCGATGGCCTGGCTGGCGGCGACGCTGATCGTGGGCGCCGTGGCAGCCACGTCCGCCGCCTGGTACACCGCGTCGCGACTGCCCCTGACGATCGCTGTGCAGGTCGCCGACCCGAACGTGATCTTCGGACGCATCGTGTTCGAGCAGGCGATCGTCGTCGCCCTGCTGATGCTGCCGTCCACGTTGATTCTTGGCGCAGCTTTTCCCCTCGCTCTCGCCGCGGCGGGCGCCGCCGGAGAGAATGCCGGCGGCGTGGCGGCACGCGTATACACGGCGAATACCATCGGCGCGATTCTGGGCGCGCTCGCGGCAGGGTTCCTGCTCATTCCGATCCTCGGGCTCCGTTCGACGTTCGAAGCGGCAGCAATTGTGTCGGTCGTGGCCGGCGCTGTCGGCCTGCTGCGACAGATCAAGAGTTGGGCCGGCGCAGCCATTGCCGCGGCCTCGGTCGCGACGATCGTCGCGCTGCCCGGATGGGATCGCGAACTGCTCGCGAGCGGAGCATACAAGTACGCGCCGTACCTGCAATCGGCCGATCTTGACACCATCCTGCGCGCGGGGACGCTCGAGTACTACAAGGAAGGCGCGGCAGCTACTGTGAGCGTCAGGCGTCTCACGGGCGTGCGATCGCTCGCCATCGACGGCAAGGTGGATGCCTCGAACGGCGCCGACATGCTCACGCAGCGGCTCCTCGGTCTTTTGCCCGTGCTGCTCCATGGTCATGCGCGCAGCGTCGCGATCATCGGCCTCGGCAGCGGCGTCACCGCGGGATCGGCGCTCGCTCCAGGCACCGTCGAGCACGCCGATGTGATCGAGATCTCTCCCGAAGTCGTCGAAGCGTCGCATGCATTCGACGCCGAGTCGGGGCAGGTCCTCTCGCAGAAGACGGTCCGGCTCATCATCGGAGACGGCCGATCGCATTTGCTGCTCACGCCGCGCCGGTACGACGTCATCGTTTCCGAACCGTCGAACCCCTGGATGGCCGGCGTGGCGGCCCTCTTCACGCGCGAGTTCTTCGAGGCGGCCAGGGCGCGGCTCGAACCCGACGGTCTGCTCTGCCAGTGGGCACACACCTACGACATCAGCGCCGAGGACTTGAGGTCGATCGCGCGCACGTTCGCCTCGGTGTTCCCGGACGGCACGATGTGGCTCGTGGGAGAAGGCGACCTGCTCTTCATAGGCGGCAGCGCGCGCGGCCTCGATCGCCGTCTGGATGAGATCGCGGTCGGGTACCGGAAGGGCACGACACCGGCGTTGTTGGCATCGCTCGGAATCGATCCCGCATTCGCGCCATTCAACCTGCTGTCCCTGTACGCGGGTGGACCTCGCGAGATTCGGCAGTATTCCACTGGCGCGATGGTGCAGACAGATGACCGGATGGCGCTCGAGTACTCCGCGCCACGCGGCATATATGGCCGGACAACGACCGACAACGCAGTCGCCATCCGGGCGCTGGCGGTCCAGCCTCCTCCGGCCGTGCGTGCTGCGCTCGATGCCGGATCCGACGCCGCGTGGACGTCGCGCGGCAATATGCTGCTGAAGGCGGACGCGTTCGCGCTCGCCTACGACGCGTACAGCCGCGCGCTAGCCCTCAATAGCGGCAATCCGAGCGCATTGAAAGGGCTGTCGGACGCGGCTCCTGGCGCACGGCGCGAGCAGGAGGAGCGCAAGTGGCTGGAGACGACAGCGTCGCGCGAACCGGCCAACGCAGCCGTGAGAATCGAGCTGGCGCGGGTCCTGGCAGCGCGAGGCGAGTTCGACGCGGCGGTCGCCGCCGCCACGAAGGCGCTCGAACTCGCTCCGGGCGAACCGCGAGCCGGCGAAGAGCTGGCGTCAATTCTTGCGGACAAGGACGATAGCGATCGGCTCGCGCCGCTGGCCGATGCGCTCGTGAAAGAATTTCCCGGGCGTCCCGATCCTGAGTACTACCGAGCAACGGCTTTGTTCATGCGCGGGCAAATCGAAGACTCGCTCACCGCCGTACAACCCCTCGCGAAGGCTCACCCCGAGCATGCTCGCGCGCAGAACCTGATGGGGGCCGCGTGCGCCATTCTGGGCCGCCGGGAGTGCGCCCGCGCGGCGTTCCAGGCATCGATCACTGCCAACCCGCGGGACGTGGCGACGTACGTGAACGCGGCCACGTTCGAACTGCAGGTCGCGAATCCCCGGGGCGCGATGAGCCTGTTCGCCGAAGCGCTGGCGCTCGACCAGCAATCGGACGCAGCCCGCAAAGGGCTGGCGCAGGCGCGCGCGCAGTCCGCGACAAATCCACGATAACGTTTCGATCTTCAAAATTCCGTAGCGATCCCTCACAGCGGAAGTCTGGCTGCGTCGGGACTTCGAGAGACGCTTCGAGGTATCTATTGACATGACAATAAAGCGCCGATAACGACGTTAACGGCACATATATTGCTCACAGTTGGGTTGGAGGAAGGAATGAGTCTCGTTCGGCTTCTCGGCTTCACCACTCTGGCTTGCGGCTGCGTCATCGGACGTTACCGCGAGGTTGCGACCAGCCGCGAAGTCGCGTATATCGAGGAAAAAGGTCAATCGTGCGGGAGTCATGGGCACCGGCGCAACCACACGGTGACAACGGAGCGCTTCGCCACCGTGGCCTCGTCGACGCTCATCGCCAAGTCATCGGCCCTGTGACCGCCTGGCCAGAAGTCTGTGGCTAGCTCGGCACGGCCGAGCCTCGTACCGGCTCTCCCCAACCCTAACGCTCCTCGGGGCTCGAACCGAAATGAAGACGTGTCCATTCTGCTGAAGCCTTTCGAAAAGGTCGGCCTTGGACGAACGAGCGCGCGCTTCTTTCACGCGGACTGCCTGGAAGTCTTCAAACAGTTACCTGCTCAGAGCGTGGACGTCATTGTGACTTCCCCGCCGTACAACCTCGGCATCGAGTACCGCCGCTATGCCGATAGATTGTCGCCAGCGCAATATCTCGAGTGGACCGACGCCTGGATTGGCGCGGCCGCACGCGTTCTGCGCCCGGACGGTTCGCTCTTCCTGAACATGGGCGCGAAGCCGTCCGACCCATGGACGGCGCTCGATGTCGCGCAGGCCGCTCGACCTCACCTCCGCCTTCAGAACGTGATCCATTGGATCAAGTCGATCGCCATCGATCGTGCCGCCGCCGGTGTGGCCGCAGGCCTGGCGCGCGATCTCGCGGTGGGGCACTACAAACCGATCAACAGCGATCGGTTTCTGAACGACTGCCACGAGTTCATTTTTCACTTTACGCCGCTCGGATCGACGACGGTCGATCGCCTGGCGCTCGGCGTCCCGTATCAGGATCAGTCGAACATTGACCGCTGGCACGCCGCCGCGGACGGTCTCCGTTGCCGGGGCAACACGTGGTTCATCCCGTACGAAACCATCCAGCGCCGCGACCGCGATCGCCCGCATCCAGCGACTTTCCCGTCCCGGCTCCCGGAACAATGCCTCCGCCTGCACGGCCTCGCGCGCATCGATCTCGCGATGGATCCGTTCACGGGACTCGGCAGCACCGCCGTGGCCTGCGCGCGCCTTGGGTTGAATTTCGTCGGATCGGACGTCGACGAGGTCTATCTGAAGGAAGCCGCCGAGCGGACGCGCGCCGCCGCACACAGCAGGATCAAGAAGGCAGACATCAGCGTTGCGCGGGCAGGAAAAACAGGACGGGCTGGATAGTGGCAGTTCAGATTTCAAACTTCAGACTTCAGATTTTAAAATCGAGACATCTGAACTCAATCTGAACTCTGAAATCTGAACTGCCAGTATCCACTTATTTCTTGGTTGAAGGCACCGTGGGTGGCGGCGCCTTGAGCACGTACTCCTTGCGGAACCAGACCTGCGCGTTCTTGCGCAGGACCTTCACATCGATTTGCCGGCGGCGCTTCGTGGGATCCGGGTTGTTCGACACGTACCCGAGCACGTAGTAGTCGCTGGTCTCGGCGTCGATGCGCTTCAGTGCCTTGCTGAAGTCGTTCTGGTTGACGACCGCCAGGCCGCCGGTTTCTTCCGCGATCACCCGCAGGCTGTCCTGCGACTTGCGCACGTATTCGCTCCACTGCTGCGGATCCACTTGCTCGTCGATGTCGCCCATGCCGACGAGCCCACGCGGATCGATCGTGTACACCGTCACGTTCGCGCGATTCGCCTGCCGCGTCATCTCGCCGAGCTCGCGCGCCAGATCGGCGTCCGCGAACGTCTCGTTCTGCTTCTGCTGACTCGCAAACGGATCGGTCGACGAACTGCCGTCGTCGTTGGACTGGCGCATCTGGTTCTGCGACCTCGCCATGTCGTTCTGCGCGAACGGCGAGTTCGGATCCATCAGCCCGAGGCGCGCGTCCTGGAACGGATTGAAGTCGTAGCCGTCGCTGACGTAGACGAGGGCCTTACGCCGATTGTGGACCTGCTCGAGGTTGTTCAGCAGGTCGTACACCGTGGAAAACGCCACGTGCGCGCGGTAGCGAACTTCGCTCGGTCCTTCCGCGCCCGACGGTCCGTTGATGATGTCGGTCGGCTTCAACTCGTTGCCCGCGATTTTCTTGATCGCCTCGTCGAGCCGGTTCCTGTCGTACGTCATGTCGATGGCGATCGACGAAGGACCACTCGACACGATGCCGAACATGTCGCCGTCGTGGACGAGCTCCTTCGAAATCCGCTTGAACAGATCGCGCACGCGGCCGGTGTTGTGGAACTGGAGGTGCAGGTCGTCTACGAAGAACAGGAAGATCCGGCCCGACACATCGTTCCGCGGACGCGTCGGTGGGAGAATGATGCCCTCGGGCGGCGGCGGCGGTGGCGGCGCCAGGACGTTCGTGACGCGTCCACCCGCAACGACCGTCATCTGCGAGATCTCCTGCTTGACGCCGTCTTCCCAGATCTCGAATTCGTCCCTCTTAAGATCGGGAACGAAGTTGCCTTTGTCGTCGCGGACCACGACATCGTTCGTGATGAGGTCCACCTGGACGCGGAACGTGGGCTTGTCTTGCGGGGGGGACGTCGTTTGCGCGGGCACACTCGGCTTTTGCGAAGGTGTTTGCGAAGGCGTTTGCGCCGACAGGCGGGCCACCACCGCGAAGAGAACGGCCATGGACCAGAAACCGTTCTTTTTCAAACTCATAACGTCGAATTATACACCGCCGTCGGCTGGGTTCGACCCCCCACTGTTCCCTGGAGGACCGCCAGGCCTTCCTCGCCGACCCCGGCGTCTGCGCCTCTTTTTGCGCGGCGGCCTCGCATCGCTCGCTACGGGCCCCGGGGCGACCTCTCCCGGGACGTTTGCCGTGTCATCCATGGCCGCTGCGGCCGCTTCAACCACGTGGACAGGCCGTTCACCCGGTTCGTCGTCGCTGCCGTTCGAGGAATCAATCTCGTCGTCACCCACGACTGCGGCTTCGCGGGTTACCCGCTCCGCTCGTTGCGCCCGCCGCCGCTCGCGCCATTTTTCGGCCTCGGCGGACGGGATCGGCGTGTCCAGAATCTTGCGCCAGTCGAACGATACGTTCGCGTTGTTGGACTCGAGCTCGGCTCGGACGGCCTCGGTGAATGGCTCGCGGCCCACTTTGACGTTCGAAGGCGATCGGAACCAGTACAGCAGGCGTGCGGACGACTTGCCGCCGCGGGTGGTCGGCTCGACGAGGTAGAAGTGCTCGTAGCCCCGTCGGTCACGCGTAAAGCGAAGGAAAGCCACCGGGTCGGGCTATCTCCTCTTCGACTTCTTGGCCGTTTTCGTCGAACGCGCCGACCGTCCGCGTTGAGGCGCCTTGCGCGTGGCCGGCCGTCGTGCCGGCCGGCGCGAGGCTGGCCGCGTCGCCCGGTTGGGGCGCGACGGACGCATGGAGGGCGGAAGCTCGCGGCTGCGATGGACGAGCGTGAACCTGACCTCGTCGCCGACCGAGTGATAGCTCCAGATTTCGGATACGAAAATCTGATTGTCCTCGCACAAGCGTCGCGCGACGTCCACCATTCCAGCCGGCACGTACAAGTGAAACGCGGCCCGGATCTTGGAGAAATGCGCCCATTGCGCCAACGCTTCGAGATGATTGACCGATTCGCCGGTTTCGACTTCGACGACCGCCTGAAGCCGATGGCCGCGGTCGGGCGACAGCAGCACAAGGTCGGGGTAGATCGCCGAAGACCCCGTGCCGACCGCCACCGTCTGCTCGGTGCCTGGATTGGCGCCTGCCTCGAACCGGCGCCGAAATTTGGCCTGGAGTTGTCGAATGATGCGGTCGTGCTCGAGCTGTTCACGCACCGGCCGCACGAGAATCGGGCTCACCGAGGGCCTCCACCCAGAGCGGGCAGCCGCTGGTCGCCGTCCCGCGTTGGGCTGCCAAACTGTGAACTGTAAATGAGAACCGACGCGTCAGACCGGGGAACCAAATCGCGAATACTAACATGGTTTCGCATTAGCTCCACGACCTGCCTGGCCTGGCGCTCGGCTACAATATTGATATGCTGGCGGTTTCGGTGGACCGAGCGACGCTGAAAATTCTCATCGTCGACGACGATGAAGGTGTGATCCAGACGTTTGCGCGAATGTTGCGGCTCGAGGGATACGACGTTCGAACCGCGATGAACGCCGAAAACGGGCTGGACGAGGCCACGAAGAACCGGCCCGATGCCATCATTCTGGACCTTCGCATGCCTCTCGTGGATGGGCTCGGCTTCCTTCGGCGGTTGAGGCAGCACGAAGACCACCGCGCAACACCTGTCGCAATCGTCACGGGCGACTATTTCCTCGACGACGCCGTATCGAACGAAGTAAGCGAGCTTGGCGCACAGCTGAAGTTCAAACCGCTCTGGCTCGAAGATCTCGTCGCGCTCGCCCACAACCTGCTCCAGGTGACCCACTGATCGATCCGGCAAGCCGGTTTCTCAAAGCCTGTCGGCGCGAACCGGTTGATGCGACGCCCGTGTGGTTCATGCGCCAGGCCGGCCGGTACTTGAGCGAGTATCGCAAGCTTCGCGAACGATATTCTCTGCTCGAGCTGTGCCGGACACCCGATCTGGCCGCTGAAGTCACGTTGCAACCGGTGCGCCGCATCGACGTGGATGCCGCGATCCTCTTCTCCGATCTGCTCCTGCCGCTCGAGCCAATGGGCGTTCGCTTCGACTTTGCGGAAGGCGAAGGCCCGACAATCGAGGAGCCGCTTCGAAGCGAGGCCGATCTCGCGCGCGTGCGTCGGTTCGAACCCCGCGAGCGGCTGGGGTACGTGCTGGACGCCATTCGGCTCAGCAAGCGCGCGCTCGACGGTCGCGTGCCGCTGATTGGCTTTGCGGGCGCGCCCTTCACGCTGGCTTCCTACGCGATCGAAGGCGGTCATTCGACGGCGTTCGCGCACACCAAGGCGCTCATGTATGGCGCCCCGGTTGCGTGGCATCGCTTCTGCGATGTGATTGCCGACATCATCGGCGAATATCTGGCCGCGCAGATCGAAGCTGGCGTCGACGCCGTTCAGATATTCGATTCATGGGTGGGCGCCTTGAACGCGGCGGACTACCGGGAATTCATCCTGCCGCACACGCGGCGCATCTTCGACCGCATTGCCGGCTGCCGGCCGAGGGGCGACGCGCGGCCGGCGCCCACGATTCATTTCGGCGTCGGGACGGGCGCGATTCTCGCGGAACTTCGCGACGCCGGTGGCGACGTGATCGGCGCCGATTGGCGGACGCCGCTCGACGATGCGTGGACGCGTGTCGGCAGCGACCGCGGTATTCAGGGCAACCTCGATCCCACCGTCCTGCTGGGACCACTCGACCGCATTTTCGCCGCCGCCGACGACGTCCTCGCGCGCGCGGCCGGACGTCCGGGACACATCTTCAATCTGGGTCACGGCATCCTGCCGATGACGCCGGTTGAACATGTGCAGGCGCTCGCGCGGTACGTGCATCAGAAGACGAGACAGTGATAGGAACCGTGGCAAGGTGCTGGGTGCTACGGTGCTGGGTGCCACGGTGCGGAGTGCCGCGGTGCGGGGTGCCACGGTGCAAGGTGCCGGGTGCCGCAGTGCCGGGTGCCACGGTGCGGAGTGCCGCGGTGCGGGGTGCCACGGTGCAAGGTGCCGGGTGCCGCAG
>JBKPDW010000147.1:0-22241 GCA_046728115.1 Acidobacteriota bacterium
GATGTACCGGTGTGGCACGTCGAACACCTGGTCGCTCTACTATCAGCCCTACACGTATCCGCATCCGCTGCGCGGCGGCAGCGCGACGACCCCCACGGCGCCGGCCGCGCCGGTCAACGTGCGGATTGTGCAGTAAGCCCATCTGCCATCAGGACACGTCGGCGAGACAGCCAGACCAGGCGCACGGGTGCCGCCTCTGGCTGGATCGCCGACCGTCGTCGGCCCACCCGCCTGCGGATCGGGTCCTGACACCACCGCGGTCGCGCGCGCACCGCCAGGAATCGCCTCGTCGACGCCGATCGCGTCGGCGTCTGGGGCTGGAGCGGAGGCGGATCGAACACGCTGAACTGCCTGTTCCGTTTCCCTGATGTCTTCAAGGTCGGCGTGTCGGTGGCCCCTGTTCCCGATCAGCGGCTGTACGACACGATCGACCAGGAGCGGTACATGGGCCTGCCGCAGGACAACTCGGAGGGCTACCGGATCGGATCGCCGATCCACTTTGCCGACGGGCTGCGGGGCAAGCTGCTGATCGTGCACGGGTCGGGCGACGCCAACGTGCACGACCAGGTAACGGAACGTCTGGTCAATCGGCTGGTAGAACTGAGGAAGCCGTTCGACCTGATGGTCTATCCCAATCGGACGCACGCCATCGCCGAAGGTGACGGAACGACCATCCACGTATGCTCGCTGATCGCGCGCTATCTCCTCGAGCAAATCTCAACCGACACCCGGCCCTGTCAGTGCGTATTCGTGCTTCGCCGATATCGGGGATTGGCGACCGTGAATTCAGACGACGCATGGCTCATCGCGTGGCGCACGGCGTACACCACGGGTTTTTCGGCCGTGTAGACGCCCTTCAACCGTCTCAGCGTGCGCGGCAGCGTTCCGCCCTTCCGATCCGAGGTCGAGCGCAGCGGCGACACGATGAAGAACGTGGACGATGCCGTGTCCTCGTACATCAACCAGGGCACGCCGCGACCGGTCTGGGCTGCATCGACGAACTCGCCTTCGTGACCCGCCCGCACGTGCAAAACAATGACGCGCAGCGCTTCCATTGTCGTCAGGTCGACGTCGTGCCTGCTGAACACGAACTCGTCGCGGCCGGTCGTTAGCGTGCTGACAGGCGCCGCCTGTCCAAAAGAGGAAAGCCGCTGCTGCAAACGCACGAGCTCCGGATGGGACTTCATCGCCTCGGTGTAGGTGCGGGCCGCGCGGTCCGCATCTGCGGGCACCTTGTACACGTTGAGATACAGGATGTCGGCCGGGTTTTTGACGGATTGAAGAGCAATCCAGTAGAGCGGAATCCTGGCGCGATCGAATCCGCGCACGATCGTGGCTTCGAGGTTGGCATATGCGGGCGCGGTCCCGGGTTTCAGCTTCTGCCGCACGATGTTCAGAACCTTTGGCGGCGGGCTGACCCGCACCGTCGCGGTCGACGCCATCCGGTCCGCCGCAACAGCGAACACCAAAACGGCGGCAATACGCGCACACGGAGCGTCAATCGTCATGAGCGTCTCTCAAAATCGCGACGCGATGAGTCCGATCAACCCCCGGCCGCTCGCCGTTGGATCGCCGAGCCAGTCGGGTGGCGTGAGCCACACGAATGCCAGGATGGCGATCACCCACAGATCGTAGGGGAGCGTGGCGCGCTCGTCGGTCCAGAAGAGCGCACGTGTGAAGACGCCGCCTGCGCCTTCGCGCGAAGGCATCGGCAGGCGGTTGAGCGCGAGGTACGTGTAATAGATCCGATTAGCGACCGCCAGAATCGATAGCGTGAAGATCACCCACAACACGCCCGCCATGCGGTTGGTCGCAGCACCGATCATCAACAGCACGATCCGCTCGGGGCGTTCCATGAAACCGACCTTGCAGCGCTCAACGAGCGACTCGGCCCGCGCGCGTGCGTAGCTCGTCATGATCGAGAAGATCAGCGTCAACGCGGCAATCATCACGTAGTCGCTGCGTCCGAGCTTCGAGTACAGGAAGATCAGGCCGGTGAGAAGCGCGAGATCGGAGAAGCGATCGAGGGTCGAATCCCAGAACGCGCCGAACTGCGACTGCAGCTCGAGCTGGTAGGCGACCTTGCCGTCGATGAAATCGAAGATGTTGGCGGCGAGCATGATGACGAAGGCCAGCATGAAACGCTGATATGCGAGCGCCCAGGCGGCGCCGACGTTCACGATGACGCCGATGAGCGTCAGCGTATTCGGATGAATGCGGAGCGCGACGCACGCCCGGATGAGGGCGCGCAGTGGAAACATGCAGATGGCGCCGATCGCGCCGGTGAACGTCCGCGGACCGCGCGGAGCCCGGCCGTTGATCGCACCCGACGGGACCGCCGGCGCAGCGCGCTGGCGTATAATGGTGGGTTCAGACACTGCAGAAGACCCCGTAATGCGGATTGCGGGCCGCGGATTGCGGTTGGTTCAACGCGCGCTCCTCACCTTCATGTCTCCGCATGCCGATGTCCGCATTCCGCAATACGGATCTTGCGGCGCAATAGTACCGTATGGCTATCCACGAACTCAAGGATCAGATCGCACGGTTGCCCGAGCAGCCCGGGGTGTATCTGTATTTCAACGCGGACGGCGACACGATTTACGTGGGAAAGGCGCGAGCTCTTCGCGATCGCGTCCGCAACTATCTCGGCGCGTACGGCTCGGATCCGAAAACCGACGCGCTGCTCGACGAGGTGATGGCACTTGATGTAATCGTGACGGACTCGGTGGTCGAGGCGCTCGCGCTCGAGAACAACCTAATCAAGCAGCGCTCGCCCAAGTACAACATCCTCCTTCGCGACGACAAGAACTATCCCTACCTCCAGCTGACCACCAACGAAGCGTTTCCGCGCGTGCTCGTTGCCCGGCGGGTCGAGCGCGACGGCAGTTTTTATGCCGGTCCCTTCCTGCCGGCGCATTTCGCGCGCAAGACGATGTCGCTGACGCACCGGCTGTTCGGAATCCGATCCTGCAACGAAGTGATCAATGGCAAGCGTGGCCGTCCGTGCCTCGAGTACGACATCAAGCGCTGCATCGCGCCGTGTGTCGATACCTTGTGCACGTCTGACGAGTACGCGCGCGCGGTGGAGCTGACCCATTTGTTTCTCGAAGGCCGGAACGAGGAGCTCGTCAAGACGTTGCGCGCGCGCATGATCGCAGCCGCCGAAGGCGAGCGGTTCGAAGAGGCCGCGCAGCTGCGCGATGCGATGCGCACCGTGCAGACGCTGCAGGACCGGCAGCAGAAAATGGCCACTGCCGAGCTCGGACACCGTGATGTGTTCGGCGTCAAGCTCGGTCCGGCAGGCGTCGTGATTCAGGTCTTTCAAGTGCGACGCGGCCGTGTCGTCGAGCGCATCGAGCTCGGTTCGGAGGAGGCAATCGTCGGGTCAACAGAAGGCGAAGTGCTGGCAGCGGCCATCCAGCAGTTCTACGAGATGCGCGGCGCGCCACCGGAAGTGCACGTGCCTGCCGAGCCCAACGAACGCGACGCCCTCGAGACGTGGCTCTCGGACCGGGCCGGACGGCGCGTGCACATCGTACAACCGCAGCGCGGCGAGAAGCGGGGATTTGTCGATCTCGCGAACCGGAACGCGGCGCTGGCTTATCAGACGCGATTCAATCAGGCGAACGCAGCGCGGTACGACGCACTCGAGACGCTCCAGCGCGCTCTCTCGCTGCCGACGCTGCCGCGTCGCGTCGAGTGCTTCGACATCTCCACGATCCAGGGAAGTGAAACCGTGGCATCGATGGTCGTGTGCGAAGACGGCCGGATGCGAAGAGGAGAGTATCGGAAATATCGTATTCGGGGATCGACGTCCGGGGTCAGGGCTCGGGTCGTCGGGATTGGAAAAACCCGCACGCTTCCGATGAGTGCGCAGGATTTGGGTCCGCCAGGCCTCAGGCCCCAAACCCCCAGCCCCAACCAGGATGACTTCGCGGCGATGCACGAGGTGGTGCTGCGTCGATATCGCAAGCTGCTGGAACTCGGCGGACCGTTTCCGGATCTCGTGTTGATCGATGGAGGCAAGGGCCAGCTGTCGGCGGCGTACGCGGCGCTCGAAGAGCTGGGACTGGCCAATCTCGTCGCAGTTGGCATCGCGAAGAAGGAAGAGCTGCTGTACACGCGCGATTGCGAGGATCCGATTGCGCTCGCGCCGACCGATCCGGCGCTGCTTCTCGTCCAGCGCATCAGAGACGAGGCCCATCGATTCGCGGTGACATTCCATCGGCGCGCGCGGGCGATGCGCGATCTGCACTCGGAACTCGATCACGTACCCGGAATCGGGCCGAGGCGGCGCCGAAAGCTGCTGACGACGTTCGGCAGCCTGGCGGGAGTACGGCGCGCGACGCGCGAGGAGCTTGCGGCCGTCGTTGGCGCGAAAACCGCGGACGCCGTTCTTGCGTTTTTCGCGAGCCAGCCGTAACCTTGACGACGTTCGACGCAGAGCCTGCAGGACGCGCAGAGACAAATCCTCGAAGAGACGGTTCTCTGGGATTTCTGCGAGCCCCGCGTTCAACGCTGTATCGTGGACATCAACATCCACCAGATTTTCATTGCGTTCAGCGTGCTCCTGTTTTCGCTGACGGTTCACGAATCGGCCCACGCGTGGACGGCCGATCGTCTCGGCGATCCGACGGCGCGCCTGCTCGGTCGCGTGTCGCTCAACCCGCTGGTGCACGCCGACCTCATCGGCACCATCGTGTTTCCGCTGCTGGCCATGACGACGGGTGCGCCGATCATCGGATTCGCCAAGCCCGTGCCGGTCAACATTCGCCAGCTCCGACACCCGCGGCGCGACTACGTGCTGGTGGCCGCCGCCGGGCCGGCCAGTAACCTCGTGATGGCCGTTGCCGCGGCGTCGCTGCTGGCCACCATTCCCATCACGCCGCAGACGCTCGGGGAGGCGAACGTGTCGGCGCCGATCGCCGCTCTGCTCAGTCAGGCGATGCGGTTGAACGTCTTGCTCGCGGTCTTCAACATGATTCCGATTCCGCCGCTCGACGGTGGCAACGTCCTGGCTGGCCTGCTGCCGTACCGGTTCGCGACGGTCTTCAATCGCGTCCGTCCGTACGGATTCCTGCTGCTCTATGCGTTGATCCTGACCGGCGGGTTTCAGTATCTGGTCGTGCCGCCTTACCGCTTGATCGTCTCCTGGCTTCCAACGCAGTGACCACATCCGTGCCGACCCGACGTGCCCGTGTCGTCTCAGGCATGCGGCCGACCGGTAGGCTGCACCTCGGTCATCTCGCAGGCGCCCTCGGAAACTGGGTGCCGCTGCAGCAGAAATACGATTGCTACTATTTCGTGGCCGACTGGCATGCGCTGACGAGCGACTTCGGCGAGACGAGTCAGCTCGTCTCGTACGCGTACGAGAACGTGGCCGACTGGATCGCGGCGGGTCTCGATCCGGAGAAGAGCACGTTCTTCGTCCAGTCGCTGGTGCCCGAGCACGCGGAGCTGTACGTGCTGCTTTCGATGGTCGTACCCGTACCATGGCTCGAGCGCGTGCCGACCTACAAGGAACAGCAGGACAACCTCAAGGACAAGGATCTGTCGTCGATTGGATTTCTCGGATATCCGCTGCTGCAGACTGCCGATGTTGCAATGTATGACGCGGAATACGTGCCGGTTGGAGAAGACCAGGTCGCGCATCTCGAGTTGGCGCGCGAGGTCGTGCGTCGTTTCAACAACTTCTTCGGGCAGCGCGGCGAGGTGCTGACCGAACCCAGCGCGCTGCTCACGAGCTTCGGACGGCTGCCGGGTCTCGACGGCGGAAAAAAGATGAGCAAGAGCGTCGGCAACACCATCCATCTCGCCGACGATGCGGAGACGGTGCGGAAGAAGGTGATGTCGATGTACACCGATCCGAAGCGGGTGAGGGCGGACATTCCCGGCACGGTCGAAGGGAACCCGGTGTTCACGTATCACGATGCGTTCAATCCCGATGCGGCCGAAGTGGCCGACCTCAAGGAGCGCTACCGCGCGGGCAAGGTCGGGGACGTGGAGGTCAAGTCGAAGCTGGCGAAGGTCTTGAACGCCCATCTGGATCCAATCCGCGAACGCCGTGCGGCCCTGCTCGCCCAACCCGATCGGCTGTGCGAGATTCTGTTCGAGGGATCGAAACGCGCGCGGACGGTCGCGGCGAGGACGATGGAGCGGGTGCGGGACGCCGTGAAGATTTCGTATCGATGAGCATTTTGAACACGGCATGTCTGTCATGAACCATCCCGCAGATCACCACGATTTCGAGTCGGCCCCCGACGCCTTTCCGGTCAAGCTCGATCAATTCGAGGGTCCACTGGATCTCCTGTTGCACCTCATCAGGAAAAACGAGGTGAACATTCATGACATTCCGATCGCGATGATCACGGCGCAGTACCTCGACGCGATCGCACTCATGGAGGAGCTGAATCTCGACGTCGCCGGCGAGTTCCTGGTGATAGCGGCGACGCTCATTCACATCAAGTCGAAGATGCTGCTGCCGCGGCCTGAAACCGCGGCTGGCGCGGAAGGCGAGATCGAAGAAGATCCGCGCGACCTGCTGGTGCGGCGACTGCTCGAACACCAGAAATTCAAGGCGGCGGCCGGTCTGCTGCACGAACGCGAGCAATGGCGCGCCGCGCAGTGGCAGCGTCCAGACGAGCGTGTGGCCGCCATCGCCGGCAACGACTACGAACCCGAACTCGAGGTGGACCTGTTCACGCTGCTCAGCGCGTTTCAGTCGGTGGTCCAGCGCGCGAAACTGCGGCCGAAAGTGCTGATCCCGCCGGAACAGATCCCGGTCGAGACGCGGATCGAACAGCTACTGGCGCGACTGTCTGAAACCGAGGCCTGCGGATTCGAGGATCTCTTCGCCGATGTCGATGATCGTCCCGGTCTCATCGTCACGTTCCTCGCGCTGCTCGAGATGATTCGGCTCGAGCTCGTGCGAGTCTTTCAGTCCGGCAGCTTCGGTCCGATTCGAGTCTACAAACGAGCGCGCCCGGCCGACGCGCCGCACCCGATTGGAGATCCCGAATCGCGTCGCTAGGGCACGAGGGCGGTGCGGCGGCTGGTGAAGGTTGCGCAGTCAGGGCGGGTAGCGAAAGAGGAGGACGGAGTGCAACAGGAAGGGCAGGACAGGCAGGAAGGGCAGGAAGCGCTGTCGAGTGTGTCGCTGGCGACCCGCGGGGCCGCGGAGCTGAAAGCGATTCTTGAAGCGCTGATCTTTGCTTCTCCGGAGCCGCTCACGCCAAGGGCGATCGCCAGGCTGCTCGATTCGGAGCCGCCCGAAGACATCAACGCGGCTCTGGCGTCACTCAAGCGCGATTACGAGGATCGCGGCGGGCTGCAGCTGGTCGAAGTGGCGGGCGGCTATCAGATCGTGACACGACCCGATCTGCACGAATGGGTGCGGCGCTTGTTCCACGAGCGCACGACGCAGAGACTCACGGTGCAGGCGCTCGAAACGCTTGCGGTGATCGCGTACCGCCAGCCGGTAACCGCGGCGGAGATCACCGAGATTCGCGGCGTAAACACAGCGGGCGTGCTGAACACGCTGCTCGAACGTCATCTCATCAAGATCGCCGGCCGCAAACACGTGGTCGGCCGCCCGTTCCTGTACGCTACGACGAAGGAATTCCTCATTCGATTTGGCCTCAACGAGCTGACCGATCTGCCGAAAGTGGAGGACATGGCCGCCGCGCTGGGCGTAGAGGCGCCGATTCTCGTCGAACAGCCGACGACGGACGAGATGCTGCCGCTCGATGAAGACTAGGTTCGAGGTTCGACGTTCAAGGTTCGAGGTTCTGAAGGTGCTGCTTCAACTTTCTGATTTCAGCGTCGGACAAGTCGCGCCATCGGCCCACCTTCAGGTTCGGATCCCGGATCGGGCCGATCGCGATGCGCTTCAGGCGCGTCACGGGATGACCGATCGCGTCGCACATGTTGCGGACCTGGCGATTTCGGCCTTCGCGAATAGTGAGCAAGAGCGTTGCGGTGCTGGCGTCGCGCGCGTGCGGTCTCACCGCGACTTCGGCCGGCGCGGTACGGCGGCCATCGAGCGTGACACCGCGCGCAAGACGTTCGAGGTCGCGAGCGTCTGGCACACCCAGCACCTGCGCCTCGTAGACGCGGGCGATGCCGTGACGCGGATGCGTGAGCCGCGCGGCCAGTTCGCCGTCGTTGGTGAGCAGCACAAGCCCCTCTGAATCGAAGTCCAGCCGTCCGACGGGATACACGTACTCCCGCACACCGCGGAGCAGATCGATCACCGTGGGGCGCCGCTGGGGGTCCGAGCGTGTGGTCACGTAGCCTCGCGGCTTGTTCAGCAGCAGATATCGGTGGCGTTCGACGCCCTTCACGCGACGCCCGTCAACGCGTATGTCGTCGCGGGACGCGTCGGCCCTGGAGCCGAGCTCGCGCGTCGTCACGCCGTTCACGGTCACGCGCCCCTCGAGCATCAATCGTTCGGACGCGCGACGGGACGCGATGCCGGCTCGAGACAGAATCTTCTGCAGACGCTCCGACATTTCAGCTTGCAGATTTCAGACTTCAGATTTGAGGCAGATTGATTTCAGAATCGTCGAAATGCCGGAAATCTGCAATCAATCTGAAGTTTGAACTCTGAAATCTGAACTGCCATGAGTGCTGTCAACGCGACAGCAAGTCCCCCCAGAACCCCGCGAGCTGCATCACGTCATTCGTGTGGACGGGTCGATCGGCTTCGGCGTGCGAGATCAGGCCGCTCAGCAGCAACCGCACCGGTGCATGGCCGCGCAGATCTTCGGCGAGGTACTCGGATTCGAGCGACGGGATCACGTTGTCGTCGGTCCCGTGCAGCAGGAAGATCGGAGCGGATGGCTTCGGCGACCTGGATACCGACAGCGCAGGGCTCGCGCCGTAAGCGCCGATGTAAGGCAGCAGCCGTGCACCGAGGTGCACGACATCGCGCTCGCTGACATACCGCAGCAGCGTTGCCGACGGCTCGCGCATCGTTTTGGTCAATCGCTGGAGGTCGTCGAACTCGGCCGACGCCTTTGCCTTGTCCACGTTGGTGTCGAGTGCGGACGCGTCGAGATATTGGCGGATCGCGGCCCGCAGCGGCTCGACCTGTGCCGCCGGCACGAGCCGATCGGCGATCCCCAGAAGGATCACCGCCACACCATAGTCGTGTGGCGCACGGACGAACTGGTCTTCGGTCTCGGCCGATCGCTCGGCACGGAGCGGGATCCGATCGGACGGATACGGCTCCGCACCGGTGCACAAGTAGCGCAGCACCCGCGGCAAGTCGTCGTGGCCGCCGAACGAAAACACGTACGCGACACGATCCTTCAATGCCGGTCGCCCCGCTGCGACGATCGACAAACCTCCGCTGAAGCTGATTCCCATCATGCCGATGCGGTGTTCAGGCGACAGCCCGGAGTCTGACGCAAGCCACGACGCGGCCTGCTCGATTTCATCGGTGATCGCCGAGGTGATTTCGAATCTCGACAGCTCCCGGATGTCCGGTGTCACGACGGTAACCCCGCTCGCCGCCAACTGCCGCGCCAGGCGGACCAGCCGCGGTTCGTCGATGCCTGATGGATGAAGACCCGAGACGAGCAGCGCCGTCGGGTGACTTCGTGTGGCAGGCTCGTACACACGAGCACGCAGCGGGCCGCGCAATGCCGGAATCGTGAGTTCGCGTTCGGCCACGCCACGTACGCCGTAGTCGGCGACCTGTCGCAGCGTCCCGTGCATGTCTGCCGCGCGGATGACGAAAGACAGCCCGTGCACGTACGGCGCCGTGATGATGCCCGCTCCTCCAATCGTGATCGACACTGCGAAGAGGCTGACGAGCCGGCGCATAGACGGATGTTACACTCACATTGCAAATTGCAGATTGCAAAGTGACTTCATGAGTCAGAAATCTGCCATGAATCAGCAATGAGCACTCTGCAATCCGCAATTTGAAACTGCCATGCGCAAGCTCATAGTGGCCATTGACGGCCCGTCGGGTGCAGGAAAGGGCACCGTGGCCCGCGCGGTCGCGAGGGAGCTCGGCTATCGTCACGTGGACAGCGGTGCGATGTACCGCGCGGTGGCCTGGAAGGCGCTGCGCGATCGGGTCGCTCTGCATGACGAGGAGGCGGTGACGGCGCTCGCCGAACACTCGACTGTCGTCGTGACCGAAACAGCGGTCGCCATCGACGAGGTGGACGTCACCCACGCCATTCGCACGCCCAAAATCGATCAGGCTGCTGCCGCGGTGGCTCGGCTTCCGAATGTGCGTGCGGTGCTCGTACGGCTGCAACGCGACCTTGGCGTCCACGGCGGCATCGTGATGGAAGGTCGCGACATCGGCACCGTTGTCTTTCCAGCAGCCGACGTGAAAATCTATCTCGACGCGTCGCCCGAGGAGCGAGCGCGCCGGCGGGCCGCAGACCCAGCCCACTTCAGGATTCCCGCCGCTGTCGCCGATGTCGCCACTCAGTTGACCGTGCGCGACGAACTCGATCGCACGCGAACAGCCTCGCCGCTGTATGCGGCCGCCGACGCACACGTCATCGACACGACGGGCAAAAGCGTCGAAGATGTGACGAGGGAAGTGATGCGCGTTATCGGGCGCAAATCTGAAATGAAGTGAAGAGTCTGAAGTCTCAAGTTTCAAGTCTCAGGTCTCAAGTCAGTGGGAAACGCCAGTTCTGACTTCAGACTTGAGACTTCAGACTTTTCGAATTTCTATTTTCTATCCTTGTAATCTTCAGAGGACGCCGGATCCAACTCCCATCGGTGCTTGTCGCGTTCACCGACCTTCTCGCTGGATTTCAGCTCCTCGTTGTCCTCGTAGAGGACTCCCAGTGCCTTGCCGATGTCTTCGACGACGTCCATGTCGGGGCTCGGGTTGTCGCCGCCGGCCACTTCGTCTCCCGTGAAATACGCGTCTTCGAGATCGACATCGAGGTCTCCGCCGGCGATATCTGCCGACAGCCCCGCATCCCTGGCGCGTCTCTCGTGCTCCTCGCGGCCGCTGCGCGCGGCCGAGCCGCGACGGTCCATGTTCAGCGACGACGGCGGTGTGGGAACGCGTTCGCTGTCGTCGAGCGTTCGACGAACGCGATCGAGACGCGGCGTCTTCTTGGTCGAGGGAGTGGTTTTCGGAGACGTCGCCCGCGTGCGACCGGCACTGGACGCTGCGGCCGGCCGCCGCGCATGCCGCGCGCCGCGTTTCCGAGCAGTCTTCTTCGTCGGTCGCTTGACCGAGCGTCGACGTCGCGCTGCGCGGCCCTGAGCTTGTCGACGGGCCGAACGCTTGACCGCACTTCCGCGCCGGGCCGATCGGGCCGGTTTTCGCCTCCGTCTCCCCTTGGTTCTGGCCATGGCTCAGGTCCTTTCAGAACCTTGACAGTTCGCCGATAAGTGTCGTACGCTCTACTGCTTATCGGAATTCAGAGCACCCCATTCAGGAGCCGGCGCCCCACGGATCCAATCCCGCGCGCCCGCCCAGTCTGCTCACGAATTCGCCAGAGGAGGACGCGCACGGCATGACGAAGGTAGACGACGAGAACACTTCCGGTTCACCGAGCGGCGGCGTGGCTGCAACCACGGAGCGTCCGGAACGCGGTGAACGGACCGATCGAGGCGTCCTCAAGGCCCGACCGCGCGACGAGGACGATCAGATCGACCCCGCCGAATACGCCAAGCTGCTGGACATCTACGATAACAGCTTCCGGAACATCGCGGAAGGCGAGGTTGTCAAAGGGACGGTCCTCAAGGTCACGCCGTCGGAAGTGATCGTGGACGTCGGGTACAAGTCCGAAGGCATCATCCAGATCAACGAATTCCTCGACGAGACCGGCGAGGTCACCGTTCAGCCCGGCGACATCGTCGACGTGCTCCTCGAGCGCACCGAAGATCGCGACGGTTACGTCGTCCTCTCGCGCGAAAAAGCCGAGAAGATGAAGATCTGGGACGAGGTCGAGAAGGCCTATGCAGAGCGCAAGGTCGTAATCGGCCGTGTCATCGAGCGGATCAAGGGCGGGCTCGCCGTGGACATCGGCGTGCGGGCGTTCCTGCCGGGATCACAAATCGACGTGCGTCCAGTACGCAACCTCGACGCGCTGCGCGGCCAGGAACTGCGCATGCGCGTGATCAAGGTGAACAAGAAGCGCGGCAACATCGTGCTGTCGCGGAAGGCGCTCCTCGAAGAGGAGAACGCCGAGAAGAAGAAGCACACGCTCGAGACGCTGGCCGAAGGCAAGGTGCTCAAGGGCGTCGTCAAGAACATCACGGACTACGGCGCGTTCATCGATCTGGGCGGCATCGACGGCCTGCTGCACATCACGGATATGTCGTGGGGCCGCGTCGGCCATCCCTCCGAGCTGTTCAAGGTGAACGACGAGATCGACGTGATCGTGCTGAAGTACGACCCGGCGACCGAGCGCGTCTCGCTGGGCCACAAGCAGCTCATCACCGATCCTTGGGCGAACGTGATGGATCGGTATCCGGTTGGGGCCCGCATGTCGGGCAAAGTCGTGAGCCTGACCGACTACGGCGCGTTCGTCGAGCTCGAGCCTGGCGTCGAGGGGCTGATCCACGTCAGCGAGATGTCGTGGAGCAAGCGCGTCAAGCACCCGTCGAAGATTCTCAACATCGGCGATTCGGTGGACGCCATGGTCCTGGGCGTGGACCCGACGGCGCGCCGGATCTCGCTGGGTCTCAAGCAGGTCGAGAGCAATCCGTGGCACGACCTCGCCGACAAATACCCGGTCGGCGCCAAGATCACGGGCAAAGTGCGCAACCTGACCGAATTCGGCGCGTTCGTGGAGGTGGAAGAGGAGATCGACGGCCTCATCCACATCTCGGACATGTCGTGGAGCAAACGCATCAAGCACCCATCCGAGGTGCTGAAGAAGGGCGACGTCGTCGAGGCGATGGTGTTGAACATCGACGCCGAGAATCAGCGATTGTCGCTCGGCCTCAAGCAGCTGGCCACCGATATCTGGGACGACTTCTTCTCGCGCCACCACGTGGGCGATACGATCGAGGGCAAGGTCGTGCGGATGACGAATTTCGGGGCCTTCGTCGAACTCGACGAGGGAATCGAGGGCCTCATCCACGTGTCGGAGTTCGACGACTCGCAGCACGCGGGCAAGGACGGCAAGATCGAGCTGACCGTCGGCGAAACGTACCCGATGAAGATCATCAAGCTCGCACCGTCCGAACGGAAGATCGGTCTGTCGATCCGCGCGCTGAAGTCGGACGAATTCCGCGCGGACTGGGAGTCGTACCAGGAAAGCGTCGGCGACGGCACCGCCACTCTGGGAGATCACTTCAGAAACCGGTAAGGGGTTACGTTACGGGCCAAAGGCGTGAGGGATCGGAAAACTGGCCAATCCCGAAACTCCACGCCCGAATCCCGCACAGAGGCAGTGAGGCAGCATGACCAACGGCAGCATGACGAAGGCGGAGCTGGTCGAAGAGGTCTCGCGAGTGTCGGATCTGACCAAGAAGCATTCCGAAGTGATCGTCGATACCGTGTTTCGGAGCATCATCGACGCGCTGCATCGGGGCGAGAAGATCGAACTGCGGGGATTTGGCAGCTTTCGGCTGCGCAAGCGCGAGCCGCGCAAGGGTCGCAACCCGAAGACCGGCGACAAGGTGGACGTGCCGCCGAAGAAGGTGCCGTACTTCAAGCCCGGGAAAGAGCTGAAGGAATTGATCAACAAGGAGGCCCCGACGGTCAGCTCGCCGGCCGGAAATTCTCCGCCCGACGCCCTGGCTGTCTGACGAGTGGAGGTCTGAAGTTTCAAGTCTCAAGTCTGAAGTCTCGAGGAACTCTTGGTGACCTTCGATTTGAGGCTTGCACCTCGAGACTTCAAACTTCAGACTTGACACTTGATGGAACGCCTCTGGTCACCCTGGCGCCTCGCGTATGTCAGCAGCGCGAGCGCCGGTGACGTCGCCTGCATCTTCTGTGAGGCCGCCGCGTCCGAAGCTCACGACCTCGTGCTGATTCGCAGCCGCGCCTGTTACGCCATCCTCAATCTGTACCCGTACAACAACGGCCATCTGATGGTGGCGCCGAACCGCCACGTCGCGAACCTCGCAGCCACCTCGGCTGACGAGCAGGCGGAGTTGATGCGGCTGACGCGGCACGCGGAAATCGCGCTGACAGAGGCGTACACACCGCAGGGCATCAACATCGGCATCAATCTCGGACGGCCTGCCGGCGCCGGTGTTCTCGATCATCTCCACGTCCATCTCGTCCCCCGCTGGAACGGCGACACGAACTTCATGACCGTCGTCGCCAACACGCGCGTGCTGCCGGAGGACCTTTCGCAAACGGCGGCTCGCCTCCGGCCGATCTTCGAGAGGCTCGCTCTCGAGGACCGTTGAGGACTTCAGATTTCGGCGTTCAGATGCGGTTCCAGCGCGAAGCGTGCGCGGCCTCCGCGCTGAACTATCCGCACATCTGCACGATCCACGATACCGGCGACGAGGACGAGCATCAATTCATCGTGATGGAACTGCTCGAAGGGCGAACCCTCAAGCACGTCATCGCCGGCGGCCCCTGCCGATCGAGCAGCTCGTGCAGGTGGGCATCGAAATCGCCGATGCGCTCGATGCCGCTCACTGCAAAGGGATTTTACCGGCGCGACGACCGGATTGATTTTCGGCGCGGTCCTCAAGCGCGCGCCGACGCCGCCGGTGCGGATCAATCCCGACGTCCCGGAGGACGTCGAGCGCGTCATCAAGACCGCGCTCGAGAAAGACCGGGCGCTCCGGTATCGCGCCGACGTACCTGTCGAGCCAGTCGAGGCTTTCCTTGATTCTGCTGTTTCGCGGCGCGAGCGTTCGTGGCTAAATTATTGCTGATGAACTTCGACCTCACTGAAGACCAACGCGCGTTCCAGGCCACGATCGAACAGTTCGCGCGCGAGATCGTCGCGCCGCGCGCGGCGGCGATCGATCATTCCGGCGAGTTTCCGACCGACGTGATGTACGCGGCGGCCGGACACGGGCTGCTCGGTGTCACCATTCCGAAACCATGGGGCGGTGCGGGACGCGACTACGTCAGCTATGCGCTCGCGATCGAGGCGATCGCGAAGGCGAGCGCAACCGTTGCCGTCTCGCTCTCGGTGACGAATTCGCTCGTCGCGGAGCTCATCGCCCACGCCGGCCGCGATCAGCAGCGCGAGCGCTGGCTGCGCCGGCTCGCCACCGGCGACGCCATCGGCGCCTTCGCGCTGTCGGAGCCGGAAGCGGGGACCGATGCGGCCAATCAGCAGACGACGGCCGTGCGAACCGGCGACGGATACCGGATTTGCGGCCAGAAGGTCTGGGTGGCGAACGCCGAAGAGGCGGAAGTCGTCATCGTGTTCGCGTGCACGCGGCCCGGGCTCCGCGGTCAGGGGGTGTCGGCGTTTCTCGTCCCGATGAACACGCCAGGGATCACGCGTCGGGCACGCGCCGATTCGCTCGGCGTCCGCGGTCTCGGATGCATGGACCTCGATCTCGACATCACCGTCGGCGACGACCAGGTGCTCGGCCATGTGGATCAGGGATTCAGGCTCGCGATGTGGGCCCTCGAGGGCGGCCGCGTGGCGATCGCGGCACAGGCCCTCGGCATCGGTGCCGCTGCGCTCGATGAGGCGATCGCGCACGCCAAAGCCCGCCAGCAGTTCGGCCAGGCCATCGCCAACTACGAGGCCATCCAGTGGATGCTTGCCGACATGGCAACGGATCTGGACGCAGCGCGCCTGCTGACGCTCAAGGCCGCGGCGGCAAAGGATGCCGGGAAGAGCGCGTTCGAAGCGTCGATGGCGAAGCTCGCAGCGTCGGAAGCCGCACACAAGGCGGCCGACAAGGCGATGCAAATCCTCGCATCGGCCGGCTACCGCCGTGGATCCGTGGTCGAACGCCTGTTTCGCGACGTTCGCGCGACGGAGATCTATCAGGGCACGTCCGAAGCCCAGCGCATGATCATCGCTGCGAATATCCTGGCAAACGCCTGACGTACAATTCGCGGACGTCGAGATCGCCGATGACTCTGCCGCGTGGCTCCAGGCTCGGATCGTATGAAATCCTTGCTCTGCTCGGGGGGGGATGGGGCGAGGTGTATCGGGCGCACGACCCGACGCTCGGCCGCGACGTCGCGATAAAAATTCTTCCCGACAGCTGGCTTGCGGATCTAGATCGTCTCGCGCGCTTCGATCGCGAAGCGCGCATCCTCGCATCGCTAAATCATCCGCACATCGGCGCGATCTACAGCGTGGACGATGCCTCCGGTGTGCGGGCACTCGTGCTGGAACTGGTCGAGGGGAAAGTGATCCCCGACAGCGGACCTCCTCAGACGATTGCCGAGACGACGCAGACAGTGAACGCATTCGCGGTGGGAAGCTGGGAGAGCGACGACACGATTTTTTTCACGCCCACGGTTGGCGTTGGCATCTGGCGCATCTCGGCCGCCGGTGGCGCGCCAAAGGCCGTCACAACGCTGCTGGAAACTGAAACCAACCACCGCTGGCCGCAGCTCTTGCCTGGCGGCAAGCAAGACGCTGCTGTTCAGCGCAGGCACCGCCGCCGACTCGCAGTCGTACCTGCAAACGCTCGCTTCGGGCGAACGGCGGCCTCTTGTCAAAGGCATTGGCACTCGTTATCTGCCGACCGGGCACCTCGTGTACGTTCAGGCCGGCACGCTGATGGGGGTTTGCGCAATTGAAAGTGACGGGTGCGCCGGTCGCCGTTCTGAGTGGCGTGATGCAAGTAGCCCGGCTCCGGAGCGGGACGACGACGAATCTGCTTCCGCAAATCAGCTTTTCCACGGCCGGCACGATGGCGTATGTGCCGGCGCGTGCACGCCCGCGACAAAGTGTCCTGCTGTGGGTGAACCGCGAAGGTGTCGAACAACCCACTGGCATGTTTGGCGGCGTGTACTTCCAGCCGCGGCTTGCGCCCGATGGCCGGCGTGTCGCTGTCACGATCAGCGGCGAAGACAACGACGACGTGTGGTTGTACGATCTCGCTCGCGAAACATGGAGCCGTTTCACCTCCGAAGGCAACGGTGGATTTCCCTTGTGGACGCGCGATGGACAACGGCTCGCGTACGTGTCCGACAAGGCCGGTCGCGAAAACATGTACTGGAAGCCCCTGGACGGCAGCGCGCCCGAGGAGCGGCTGCTCGCGAGCGACCGATCGACGTTCCCGTTTTCGTGGACTCCCGATGGCGCTCTGGCGTTTGTCCTGGTAAGTCCCCGCACCCTCCAGGACATCTGGGTTCTTCGTCCCGATAGGAAGGACAAACCGTCGGCGCTCGTCGAGACGCCGTTCGGTGAAGGCGCGCCGACTTTTTCGCCGGATGGCCGATGGCTTGCGTACGTGTCGAGTGAATCCGGTCGCAACGAGATCTACGTCTGGCGCCGGCACACGCTCCGGAATGACGTGGTCGTCGCGGCGATCGTCTGACGTAGAATTTGCGACGTGGATCGCGGGCCGCCCAGGCGCCCGCTCTCAGATCGCAGGATTCGTCCCGCCTTCGAAGAAAGGAAGCGTATGGCGAAAAAGCTGAACCGCCGCGATTTCGTTCGAGCCACGACGGCCGCCGGAGCGGCAGTCGCGGCCGCGACCCGTCCGTTGTTTGGACAAGCTCCGACCATGATGACGCCGAAAAGCATCAAGCCGTGCGTCGTCGCCTCCTCCAACGGCAATCGGTCGAAGGACGCCGACGGGATGACGTGCGTCGCGAAGGCGTTCAAGATGATGGCAGAAGGCAGAGACGTCCTCGACGCCCTGGTCGAAGGCGTCAGCATCGTCGAACTGGATCCCAATCAGACCGGCGTCGGCTGGAGCGGGCTACCGAATGCAGACGGAGTTGTGCAGCTCGACGCGTCGTGCATGCACGGGCCGAAGAAACGCGCCGGCGCTGTCGCCGCCATCGAAGGTGTGCGGACCCCCGCAAAAGTCGCCCAGCTCGTCGCAAACGAGACGGATCATCATTTGCTCGTCGGAAAGGGCGCGCAGGACTTCGCACGGGCGATGGGCTTCAAGATCGAGGAAGGTCTGATCAACGACGTCGCTCGACAGCGATGGCTCGAGTGGAAGCGCCGCACGGATCCGCTTCACTATCTCGATCCGAAAACTCGCGCGCAGGCCTGGTACGACGCCGGCCTGCAGATGGTACGCGAGGGCCTCATCGACGGCGAACATTTCTGGGGCACGATCAACTGCGACGGAGTGAACGCCAGGGGCGAGATCTGCGGTGTGACGACGACGAGCGGCCTGGCGTGGAAAATTCCGGGACGGGTGGGTGACTCGCCGATTCTCGGCGCGGGATTGTACGTCGACAGCGACGTGGGCGCGGCCGGATCCACCGGGCGCGGCGAAGCAAACCTCTACAACCTTTCGTCGTTCCTCATCGTCGAGGAGATGCGCCGTGGCGCGCATCCGAAGGACGCGGCGATGACCGCCCTCAAGCGCGTCGCCAAGAACACCATCGAGAAGCGGTTGCTGAACAACAAGGGCCAGCCGAACTTCGGGTTGAATTTCTATGGCCTGAACGCGAAGGGCGAGTACGCGGGAGTGGGGATGTACCGGGGAACCTATGCCGTCTGCACGGAGAACGGCCCACAGACGCTGCAAACCGAAGCGCTGTACGAGGGAAAGCCAGCAGAATGAATTGGGTAAATGGGTACTCTGGTAATTGCGTCATTGGATTGGGAAATTGCAAGCCAGTGACTCGATTACTCAATCATCCGATTACCGGATGCGAGGTTGTATGCGAAGAGTGAATCGCCGCGAGTTCGTTCAGACGACTACGGCCGCCGGTGTCGCGGCCGCTGCGATCCCGAAATCGTTGTTGGCCCAGGCGCCGACAATGATGACGCCGAAGAGCATCAAACCTGTCGTCATCGCCGCATCGAACGGCAACCGATCGAAGAACGAAAAGGGCCAGACATGCGTCGTCAAGGCCTTCGAGATGATCACCGGCGGGGCGGATGTCCTCGACGCGGTGGTCGCGGGCGTCGGTATCGTCGAGCTCGATCCCGAAGATTCGAGCGTCGGCTACGGCGGCATACCGAACGCTGACGGCGTGGTGCAGCTCGACGCGTGCTGCATGCACGGGCCAAAGAAGCGCGCCGGCGGCGTGGCTGCCCTCGAAGGCGTGCGGACGCCGGCCAGAGTCGCGCAGATGGTCGCCGACATGACCGACCATCACCTGCTCGTCGGCAAGGGCGCTCAGGACTTCGCGCGCAACATGGGATTCAAGATTGAGGACGATTTGAACACCGAGAAATCGCGCAAGGCGTGGATCGAATGGAAGCGACGAACGGATCCGCTGCACTATCTGCCGCCCAAGGTGCGCGAGCGCGCCTATCACGAGGTCGGCATCCAGATGGTGGCCGACGGGTGGATCGATCCGGATCATTACTACGGGACGATCAACTGCGACGGCATCAACGCCAAGGGTGAGATCTGTGGAGTGACGACGACCAGCGGGTTGTCGTTCAAGATTCCGGGCCGCGCTGGCGACTCGCCGATTCTCGGCGCCGGTCTCTACGTCGACGGCGACATCGGCGCGGCGGGATCCACCGGTCGCGGCGAGGCCAACCTCTACAATCTCTGCTCGTTCATGATCGTCGAGGAGATGCGCCGTGGCGCGCATCCGAAGGATGCGGCGCTGTCGGCGCTCAAACGTGTCGCCAAGAACACGATCGAGAAACGCCTGCTGAATGCCAAGGGGCAGCCAAACTTCGGGCTCAACTTCTACGTCCTGAACGCTCGGGGCGAGCACGCCGGCGTGGCGATGTATGAATCAACCTACGCTGTCTGCACCGAAAACGGTCCCCAGACGCTCAAGACCGAAGCGTTGTACGACGGACAGCCTACGACCTGAATTGCGTAATCGGGTAATTGGGTAATCGGGTAATTGCATTGCCCAATTGCCCCATCAATTAGCAGATTACCCACTTCCCCAATTACCAGATTGATAGAGTCTTGCCAGATCAACTACAGATGTAGTAGATATATCTACATTGGTAGGAGGAGAGTGTCCCCGCGCCTGACGAAGCTCGAGATGCGAATCATGGAGGCGCTCTGGACGCGCGGTGCCTCGTCCATTCGCGAGATCCAGGAGGCGCTCCCGGAGGCGAAGCGTCCGGCCTACACCACGGTGCAGACGATGGTGTATCGCCTGGAAGCCAAGAAGGCGGTCCGGCGCGTCAAAAAGGTGGGCAACGCGCTCATCTTCGAGGCGTTCATTTCCAGGACGGCGGCGCAGCGGCGACTGATCGACGATTTGCTCGGCCTGTTCGGCGGACGATCGCAGCCGGTCGTTGCGCATCTGATTGATACCGGCAAGCTGACGCTCGAGGATGTCCACGAAGCGGAACGCATGCTTCGCAAACTGGGCAGAAAGGATCGGGGATGACATTTGCGGCCCTCGGCAACCACCTCTGGCAGTCGACACTCTTTGCCGGTGTCGCTGCGCTGGCCACGCTGGCCTTGCGTCGAAACAGCGCCGCTGCCCGTCACGCGATCTGGCTCGCGGCATCCGTCAAGTTTCTCGTACCGTTCGCGGCGTTGATCGCCCTCGGTGCGCAGGTCGGACCGCGATTGCCCGTTACCGAGATTCGCACCGAAACCATTCTGGTGTTCGATGGCCCCGCCGATCGGCTGGCTCCACTTCCTCCGCCGGTCGCGTCAAATGCCGCGGCCCGAACCGTGGCGCTGCCTTCTCCGGCGATCGTCGGTGCCATGTGGTTGTGTGGCTCAGTCGGCGTTCTGGGGTTCTGGTGGACTCGCTGGCGCCGAGTCGCGGCAATTGCACGCACCGCGACCATGGTGGAATGCGGTCGGGAATTCGACGCGCTTCGACGGCTCGAGCGCAGCACCGGCATCAGCAGACCGATCCGGCTGGTCGAGTCCACGGCCATGCTGGAGCCTGGCGTCTTCGGCCTGTTCCGTCCGGTTCTGGTGTGGCCGCGGGCAATCGGTGACCGTCTCGACCAGGAGCAGGTGGTGACGATCCTGGCTCACGAGGTGTCGCACGTCCGCCGTCGCGACAACCTGACGGCGATGGTGCACATGCTGGTCGAAGCCGTTTTCTGGTTCCACCCGCTGGTGTGGTGGATCGGCGCGCGGCTGGTGGACGAACGCGAGCGTGCATGCGACGAAGCGGTGCTGCGCACCGGCAGCGAACCGCGAGTCTATGCGGAAACGATTCTGACGGCCTGCCGCACGTATCTGGAATCGCCGTTGCCGTGCGTCTCGGGCGTCACCGGATCGAACCTGACCAGGCGGATCGAACGGATCATGTCCAGCCGTTCGGTGGACGCGCTCACGGCATGGAAGAAGCTCCTCGTCGCAGTCGTGCCAGCGGCGGCGCTCGTTGCGCCGATCGCCGTCGGCATTCTCGACGCTCCTCGCCTTCGCGCCGCGTCGTTGTCGTCGGCGATCCGTGCCCATCAGGCGGAGTCGCCGTCGGACCGGGCCCTTTCGCAGTTCGAAGTCGCCTCGGTCAAGCAGAACAAATCGAGCGTGGCCAAGGTGATGATCCAGACGCAGCCGGGCGGTCGCTTCACGGCCTATAACGTTACGCTGCGAGCATTGATCGTGTTCGCGTACAAGCTTCAGCCGCTTCAACTCAGCGGAGGACCGGACTGGTTGGACTCGGACCGCTTCGACGTCCTCGCCAAGGCGGATGACGATTCCGGGGATTTGTTCGACGCGGATAGACGTGGAGAAGTGAGTCGGCCGCAACTCATGCTGCGCGCGCTACTCACCGAGCGATTCAAGCTTGACGTCCACACCGAAACACGGGAGCTGCCGATCTACGCGCTCGTGCGCGCTCGAAACGATGGCAAGTTGGGGCCGGAATTGCGGCCCTCTACGCTCGATTGCGGCCCGGCGGCGGATCCCGGAGGCCGTCCGGCCGATCCGTCTTCGGGACGCGTGTCCTGCGGTATCCGAATCGCCCGCGGGCCCGGCACCATGGTCGCCGGCGGCGCGAGCATTGCGCAGCTCGCGAGTACCTTGGTGCCGTGGGTCGGCCGCATCGTCTTGGACCGCACCGGCTTGACCGGAAACTATGACTTCACGCTCTCGTGGACCCCGGACCAGATACCGCAGGGATTCAGCCAGAAAATAGCGGCCGGCGGATTGGCGTCGCCCGACCCGAACGGACCTTCAATCTTCACGGCGATTCAGGAACAGCTCGGGCTCAAGCTGGACTCGCAGAAGGGTCCGGTCGACATCCTGTCTCTTATACACATCTCCGAGCC
>JBKPDW010000148.1:0-10779 GCA_046728115.1 Acidobacteriota bacterium
ACGAGCGGGGGCACACCGACGGCCAACATTCGCGACCGTCGCATAACTGACGTCGATGCCGAGCTTCAAGAGTTCACCATGGATTCTCGGTGCGCCCCATAACGGATTCGCCTCAGACATCGTGCGGATCAATACTCGGACCTCTCGAGGGACCCTCGGTCGACCGAGACGACGTCGACCCTTCCAGGCCCAAAACAGCTGGAAACCGCGGTGGTGCCAGGCGATCACCGTTTCCGGCCTGACGATAACAAGGGCAGATCGTCAATCGCGCCAGACCTGGGACAGCCACACCCAGAGCAGACGATCGAGCACGCTGAGCCCGGACATGTCCAGGACGTGATCGTTCCAGAACCTGGAGCTGATTACGTAGGGCGAGAACCTCAAGCTGCAGAGCCGCGCGCGTGCGCATGGTCTGTCGCGCGGTCATGAGAAGGGAGACGAGGAGGGACAACATCGGTCCGAAGCCTATCTCCGACCACGCGCAACATCAATCGCTACAACGGGTACGGAATTCTCAGTAGGCACAGCAGGGTCGAGGTCAGCGCGCTGCTATGATCAACTCGCCCGTGTGAAACCGACTTGTCAGGTCTTCACGTCAGCCGAACATCCAGCCGACGGTACCGGTCAGCACAATCGGCCCAGTCTGTTTGACGCGAACACCATCGTCGCGCACGAATTCGGCGTCGATGATGCGAACTGTGACGCGCATGAGTCCCTCGCTCCCGCGGGACTCTGTGAACACCTCAATCGTGATTCTTCCAGCGACCGGTCTCCACAATTCGCGCGGTGCCGGATTCGCCTCGAAGGCGTCGGTGCAAAACGGCCACGAATGCGCCGGCCGCTCGAACACGTGCAGCGTAACCTCCAGTCCGATTCGTGGCGCCGCCAGATCGAACGTCTGCGGATTATCCGACAGCTGAAGGAGGGCCTTATCGGCACGGACACTGACCGCTTCAAGACGATCCGCGGACCAACCGTACAGAAAGACGTATGCGCAGCCGGCGCTGTGAGCGTATGTCAACGTCGGCGTACGGCGTGTGTCCCTAACAGCCGTCCAATCGACGCGGCGCAGCGCGTCGTCACGCGCACGCACCGATTCGACCCGAGCACGACGTTCTGATTCCGACTCGATGTGTTCGGAGCGTGCATTCGGTCCCTTCAGGACCAGCAACTCAGCGTCACCGGCGTCGCCGACGCGGACACGGACGAATTCATGAATATCGACGTCGAGCGGTGGATCCGGCGCGGATACCGTGCTGAGTTCGTCGATGATCGCCAGAGGGATCCAATCGGTTCGGATCACCTCGAACAGCTGCGACCACAGGGTCCACTTGTTTCCATGGTCATCCGGCCGCCACGCTCCGAGCTCGATGAAATGCCGCCGTTCTGGGCGCGAGCCCCCTGCGATCAACTCGATATGCTGCGGTGGGAGAAACCGGACACCCGAAAGGGTCGGCAATTGGACGCGTTTCTGCGCGCCGGCGGACGTGACGATGGCTTCACGGGCGTCGAGCGTCACCCACAATCCTGGCTCGAGGTCGAACGTTGTACGGTCGAGTCCGCCATGAAATCCGAAGCTCGCGAAGAATATGCACTCGTCGTTCTGCTGGGCGCTCAGCGACGCGCGAAACCGTTGCCCGATTTCGATCCTTTCCTCGTTACTCGGCGACGTCGCGTCGAGCGACGCGCGCAGATAGAGCGCGCACGCGCGCACAGGATCTACCAGCACGCCGCGGCCCGTCTCGTACATCTGGGCCATGACGAACTGAGCGGTTCCGTCATCCAGTACAGGGAACCGCTCGGCAATCGGCCGCAGGATCTCCGCGGCGCGTTGATAGTCTCCGTCACGGAACGCCGCGACGCCGTCGGCGGTCGTCTGCGCGCGTGCCGTCCCGGCGCTCATGGCGATGAGAATGACGCCGCAGAAGACGCGCCCCACAAGTCATCCTTCCCCTATCTCGGAGTGCAGTCGTCGGGAAACCGAATCACATTGAACGTTGGCGTACCAACCCAGACGTGAATAAACTCCAATCCTTTCGTGTCGGAGTTAATTTGCTCGATCTCCTGCGTTGTGAGGTGGACTGTAACCGCGGCAGCCGTGGAAAACTCGCCGCGGAAGCCCGGTGTATCGGCCAGGGCAATCGAGTAGGACGGCTGACGGGGGCAAGGAATCAGCCACGGATCGATCCGTCCCGCGACTCCGGGCACAGACGCGTCGAAGTAATAAAAGTTCATGTCGGCCGCGCCGGGACGTCTCAGCGTGAATCGGATCTCGCCGGGCAGATACGTCTTGTCGTTGCCGAGGATCAAGCCGATTACGACTGCGGTCGGCGTCGTGCCGACGTTTTGAATTGTGAGCCGGAACGTCACATCTGGCGAACACGCGATTACCCGGCGCAAGGAATTGGTCTGTGCTTCGACGGTGGATCCGTACAGCGAGAGCGCAGTTGAGAAGATGACCGCATCTGTTAGACGTCGGTTGATCATTTGCTCGCGGCATTCGCGCTGGATTTGTCGTGATGCTGCAAGAACGCAGCCCCGAACGCCTCAGAGAGTTGGACACCGTCGACGGCCGTTTGGGCAGAATTTCGGAACCACAAACAGCCTGATGACACGTTCCCACGCGGCTTGATCCAAGGACCGATTACAGAATCGAAAGGCGGTGCACATTCCTGTGTTGGCCGCCTTCCGGAAGTACAGCAAATATCCGCCGTTCGGAGCGATGCGTGCGTCGGTTGAGTTCCCCGCCGGCGGCTCGAAAGTATGGCGCCGTGCGCAGCCGCGTCCAGGCGCTTCGCCCGCTGCGCGGCGCCTTCGGCGGCCTGGACGCGGACCTGTGCGCGGCGCGTTGTTGGCTATTGCCGCCGGCAGGTCTCTCGTGATCTGTATGGCGTGTCGTAATGCTACTTGCCGACACGCTGGACCGTGCCGGGCTGGACGCGTGCCAACGCGCCGCGCATCTCGCCGACCAGCGGTCGCAGATCCTGCATCCGATTCGACCGCGCACGAACGACGATCAACCCGAAGGGCAGGGCGCTGATATCGTGCTGGTATTCGAGCTTGCGATCCATCGTCAGAAGCGCGTCAGTCTGGCCGGCGGCTCGGCGGAGTAATTCTCCGTTCTTCACGCCCGCCCAACCCAACCTCTGAACCGTGTTGACATCGTGGCCGGTGAGCTCGCCGATCAGGTTGTGAGGGAGATTCTCGTAAAGCAGGACGCGCACTGGTCAGAAGCGTGTCGCGCGCGAACTCCAGTGCTGCGACGGCTTGCTCCCGTGAAACCGACGGGAACTGGCGCAGGAACTCGTCCAGAGTGTCGCCGGCTTCGAGGTAGTCAAACAGCGACTGTACAGGCACCCGCGTGCCCACAAACACCGGCGTGCCACTCAGGATGTCCGGATCGCTGTGCACGACATCCGACTTGGCTGGCATGTCCACTCCCTCTTGTTCGAGTATAACGCTGGGGCCGCGGCGAGCCGCACTGCATTACGGAGCCATCTTTGCAGCGGTTCGCCATCGCCGTAACGCGAAGACTGTCCAAACCGCTTCGACGATTCCAAATGGCCAGGCACGTTGCACGAAACCGTACGCGGATCCGAGCGCGCACGCGGCGGCGAACAGCAGCACAAACCAGGGGCTGTGATGCTTCGAGCGCGTACGCAACGAGCATCAGCGTTAAGGCGAACAATCCGAACCGTGAAAGCGGCGTCACGCCAAGGGTCCTTTCCTCTGCGATCACATCCGGTCGACGCGGTCACAGGTCGCTGGCGCTCCGATAAATGTAGTGGACAGGGAGCGGACGGCGCGTGTCAAGGCCGCGTAGCGCCGAAGGGGAGCCTTGATACGCGCCGACGCTCCCTGAGAATCGATGCGAGGAGCGACGGCGGCCCGCAGGTACGTCACGTGGTGATCGTCAGCACTCTGCCGCTCTGCGGAGTCGCCGCTTGCCGCTCGAACATCCGCGCGTACATATCTGCTGCGAACTGCATCGTTTTGATCGCTCCAAACATGTGTGCATCCACGCGTCCTGCCGTGGCGATTTGCAACGCGTTTCGCGCTCCGCAAATCGCACGACATTCACGCTGTCAACGACACGTGGAACCCAGGACGTGAACGACCCCTCGGGACAGAGGCGGGGCTGCATCGCGGACAAGAGGCGGGGTCGTTCACGTCCTGGGTTCCGCTTCCGTGCTGACAGGAACCGCACTCAGGAGCGGCACAGAACGCCGCTCCATCTGTCGCTCGGCGCGTTCGCGCAACTGGTTGCAGGCAGAGCGCCTTCACGCAGTCGTTTTCGGGAACGACCCGGTGCGTAAGGAGTTGATCATGGACGTGCGACCGGGTTGAGGAGCCGGGTTGACGGACGGGTTGACGCGGCGCGGAGTCTCGTCCCCTCCCTCGTCTCCCTTTCGACGTCTCCTGCGTCGGACACGCCGACACGTCACCAACGGGGAGAGGTGCTCATACGAGTACGGCAAGAGCACGTATTCGACGCGGCCGCGTCCGGTCGCGATCGCGTCCTGAATGATGGGTGAGACGGGTGTGAACGCCGCGTCCTGCTCGGCCAGCCAGCGCCTGTACAGGTGGGCGAATCGTGGGCTGCCGTACACGTCCGCGCATCGTCGCAGAAAGACGCGAAGCCCCTCCGGAATCGCGGCCAGATCGGTGCCTCGCCGGCGGTGGAAGAAGTACCGTTTGAGGTCGGAAATATTCTCGGCCTTGAGCGGATTCTTCAGTTCCTCATCAACCGCCGTCTGATAGGCGACCAGGACGCGTCTGAGCGGCTGTGGAAACACAACCCGCAGGGTCCAGTCGCGCGTCACGGCGAGCAATGAGGTGTGGCCCACGAGGAACGTTCGGAATTCCTCGATCCACGGCACGGTCGCGAGGTACAGCAGCAACACATGTCCGCTCGAATCGACGCCGATCGGGAACCTCCCGGGCAACTGGTTCGCGATGTTCGGTCCGTCCTGAATCTCCGCCGCAGCATGCCTGGATGACTCCGAGACGGTCCTCAACTGGCGGTACGCGAGCTTCTCTGATCGGCTGGTCAGCCACTCGCAATCTGGGCTCGTGAGGGCGGCGTCCAGCCGCATCAATCGCTCGGCGGCCGCGCGTGCCGGCACCGTCCGACGATACCGGCTGTCGGGCTCACCGATGGCGTGATACAGCAGCTTGGAGTGGACGTGATACAGCCGCGCGCGGTTGTGGATGCAGTCCACGGCGACGGCAAACCCTCGCCGCACGAGCTTGTCGAAGAACGCGTTGCACTTCTCCCCGCCGTTGGCGATGCCGGCGAAGGTTGCATACTGCCGTTTGATGCACAGCCCGGCATGCCGCATCACGAGCACCAGGAACCGCGCCTGGCGCTCCGTGAAGCCGTAATCGGCGACCGCTTGGACGCGTTCGATCGTCGTCATTCCCACATTTCCTGGGCGAGTCCGCCGTGATGTCCACCGGCACCGCGGCTGCCGCCGCCAATGCGTAGGCTCGACCCGCGGTAACACGAAAAGCCCGACTGCGCCACGCTTGCGGCGTGGCCGCCGCGGTAGTGCTCCGTCGTGACCTCAATGTCGTCATGATCCCAGCGGCCGTCCGCCTCCCGATATTCGATGCGCAGGTCGGGGAAATGCACCTCGTCATTGAAGTAGGGGAGGTCGTGGTCGCGCGCCCATTCGCGAATCTCCTCGTCCGTCCGATCGGGGTGGCCGTCGTAATCCGGACGGTCGCGATCCCGCTCGTGAAGCCAGCGCTGGTACTCGCGCTTGAGCTCGTGATCGAGGACAACCCGCTCGACACGCGCGCCGCGCTCTGAGAGCCGCTCCGCGGCGCGTTCATACGCGCGATACACCTGGAGGTCGTGCTCCCGCTCTCGTTCGCGTTTCAGGCCATCCCAGAACCTCTGGCGGTCACCCTGGCCGCGGTCTCGATGACGTTCGAGGAGACCGCGGCCGGCCTTCGTCAGCGCGACGGCATGTTCGCGCGAGCCGGGCACGCGAGCCGTCTCAACGAGCCCTTGTTCGCGCAGGTGGCGCAAGTCCCCTGAGTGCGGGTCGAGCGGACGATCGTGCTGGTCCCGGAGATCACGACTGGAGACGACTCGAAACGCGCCAACAGTCGCGAGCGTCCGCGTCTCCGAGTCACGTAATGTGTACTCGCGATCGCGATCGCGAACAATCTCGCGCTCCGGTCCTCTCGGGAGATTCAGGTGGCGTGTGAACGTCTCGCCAGGCTGTCGATCGCGGTCAGGCGAACGCTCTTCATCGCGAGGATCGTGTCCATCCCTGTCGACGTTCGAGGACCGCGAATCGCCAGGGCCGCGTCCGAGTTCACGCACGTCATCATCGCGGCCGCGCGATCCGGTCCCGGGTTGCCTCCAGTCGTCCCAGTCTCGGTCGTCGTCGCCTTGACGTTCACCCTTTGCGCCGAAGCGTGCCTCGTCACGTGAGTCGTAATCATCGCGCGGATCAAAATCCATAGTCCCGCCTTGCGCGGAGAAGTCGCGCTACAATTGCGGTGTATGGATGCCAAGCAGCTCTTGGTCGAAGCTCTCCGACTGTCTGAAGAAGAGCGAGCCGCACTCGCCGGCGAGCTGATTCACAGTCTGGAAGGTGAAGTCGACGCCGACGCAGAGGCGGCGTGGTCAGCCGAGATTCGCGCGCGCCTCGATCGAGTCGATGCCGGCACCGCGAAAACGGTTCCGTGGTCGGAAGCGCGCCGTCGCGTTCACTCGGGGGCCGACCGTCGCGAGCGAACTTAGCCACACCCAACCGGGCTACAATGCCTGTATGACCGCGCTCGACCGAATCACCAGGAGTCCAGAAGCGGTGCTGGTCTTCGCCGACCGGCACGAATGACGACGAGGGGAGCTCATGAACGTCGAGTTGACTCCTGATCAGCGCGAGTTCGTCCAGAAAGCGATTGAGAGCGGGCGCTTGAAACGCGAGGAAGAAGCCGTTCAAGAAGCGATGGCATTGTGGGAAGCGCGCGAACGCCGTCGCCTCGAAATCGTTGCGATGATCGAGGAGGCAGAGGCCTCCCTGGCCCGAGGCGAAGGCCGAGAATTCAAGACCAAAGAAGACACGCAGGCACTCGCCAACGAAATCATGCAGCGTCTGCGCCGGCGAATCGCCGCTGAACGTTCCGCCCCGTCGCGGTAATGGCGTACCGCCTCGCTCCGCAGGCCGAAGCGGATCTCGAGGACATCGCGTTCTACGTCTTTGTTGACAGTGGCAATCTCGAAACCGCCGATCGTGTGATCCAGTCCATAACAGAACGATTCGATCTGCTGGCGGTCCATCCACGCGTAGGTCGTGCTCGGGATGATCTACACGCAGGCGTCCGAGGCTTTCCGGTTGGTAAGTACGTTCTTCTGTACCGACTCGAAGCTGACGACGTCGTAATCCTGCGGATCGTGGGCGGCAGTCGCGATCTCGAAGCGATGTTCCGAGAGTGAGCCGACTCAACGATTGGCTGACAAATGGCTGACAATCGGTAGCGGCTCGTAGTGGTCTCGGGTGGTTGGGGGCTTGACAGAACCCCAATAAAAAGGGGGGCAGCGGTCTTCCGCTGCCCCGGGTTGCCTCGTTTGTTAGGACTCCTAAGCGGGGGGCCGCCGGTTCAATTCCGGCCGGGCGCACCATATTTCGAGGGTTCTGGACCGCAGGACGTGGGTCCGCTGACAAGCGGACAATCGGTAGGCGGTCCGCAGTGTTGAAGGTGCCAGTCGAGGTCGATTTGACTCACAGGGTGTTCTCATCCGGTAGGTTTCGTTAGACCGCAAAATCGGTGGAACGTCTTCTGTGAAATCGGCCTCGATATCCACGGGAGTGGTTGCGGTTCTGCTACCTATCACGCTGGCAATCTCCGGCTCGGCCGGGCAAGTGCCATCGTCGCGACCAGCTATTGCTCTGGAGCCCGTTGCTGCTATCTTGGATGGGTTTCGGTCACACGACGTGGTCGCGCTTGGCGAAGGCGATCATGGCCAAATGAATCGTTGCTGATAGCCTGTTCGCATCCCGCGCGAGCGATGGCGCACGCTTAGCATGGAAGATCAGTTCGACGCCGTTATGTATATCGGATCGCCATCAGAGATTACGTACCGAGGTCTCTCCCCATCGCTGTGCAATGATACCGATTACATGGCGATGCGACTGGGTCGCTTCACTCTGGTAGGACTGCCGGCAAGTGCAGCAGATCGCCTCAAACAATTCTGCGCCAAGGTCATGTCAAAATAGTGTGCTCGGGTCGATTTAGTACGGTCTAACATCGGTTCGCCGCCGACGGCGTCTGATGCCCTCCTGAGTCCGCGGCTGAAGCCGCGCGTTGGGCCGTCGAAGACTCGGGGCGCCTCCGCCTCGAGCCACAGACTCTCGACAATCGGCAAATGGACGAAGTTGCTTGGCAACTAGAGCATTCAGTCGAAACGGAGGCCAGTCGCAGTTTCGCGTGGAGCTATTTGACAGACGTGAGGAACTGGAACGACCCGCCCGCGGAATTCGCGCTTGATGGTCCGTTCGCCGCCGGCTCTCCGGGGACGACGCTCATGCCTGGTCAAGAGCCTGTCCAGTGGCGCATCAGCGAAGTTCAACCGGGACGGTCATACACTCTCGAGACCCGACTGGAAGGCGCGACGCTCTCGTTCACCTGGTGCTTTGACGCGGTATCCGACCGAAGGACAAAACTGACGCAGCGGATTGTGTTGACTGGCAACAACGCGGCATCGTATGCACAGCAGGTTGCGGCGTCGTTCGGGGTGAATCTGCAGGGCGGCATGGAGAGAATTGCCGCGACGATTGCGACGGCAGCGCGGCGCGCGGCTCACATGGCGCGTTAGACCGCTGCACGAGGTAAGGCCAGATATGTCACGAACCCGAATCAGTCGCCGCAAGTGGCTCGAGTTGACGGCGCTGAACACCCTGGCGTGTGTAGCGTTACCACGACGCTCGGCAGCACAAAGTACGATCGCATCGCTTCGCGAGAGCCGTCTTCGCCGGATCATCCATGCATTCGAGGAACAGGGATTCCATCGGACAGGCACGTCGGTCGATCGCGCCTCTGCGAACTGGCTGCGCGAAGAAGCGCACCAGGCCGGCCTGACGGCTTCGCTCGAATCTTTCTTCCTCCAGCGAGTTGACATCCTGGCGGCAGCGCTGATTGTCGGTGACCGCCGCGTCGAAGGCATCCCGCTCTTCGACGGGGGGTTCACGAACGGCGGTGGCGTCGGTGGCCGGCTCGGACCGCTTGAAAGCGATGCGGAGATCGGCCTCGCTGAAGCGAGACCAAATGCTGCGGGTGTCGGTCCGCTTGGTGATGCGCGGCTGGAGAATCGCCATAAGGCGATCATCTGCGTGACGCGTGGGGGCGCGCCGGGACTGTGCCCAAGCAATGCCGACTCCTTCCTGCAGCCATTCGGTCCGCCAGTGCTGCAGGTGGACAGCGAGCTCGCGAATTGGCTGCAGGAGCAGGCGCGGCGACGCGTCGACGTTCAGGTGTTGGCGCACGTCAGGCGGACGCCAGCCGAGGCCTTCAACGTCACGGCAAACCTGACGGGCGCCGATCCAGCGCTGCCGCCGCTTGTGATTATGACGCCGCGGAGTGGCTGGTATTGGTGTGCCAGCGAACGAGGGGGAGGCCTCGCGTGCTGGCTGGAGCTGATGCGGCTCCTGAGTCAGGCGAGGCCGGCGCGTGACGTGGTTTTTGTGGCCTCGAGTGGGCACGAGCTCGGCCATCTCGGTATCAATGCGTTCGTCGATCACAGGCCCGGGATCGTCTCGAACAGCATCGGGTGGATTCATCTCGGCGCAAACATCGGTGCCGCAAGGAGCGGGAACAATCAGCAGCGGCCAGCCGACACAACGTTGGCAGTTCCTCCTTCTGCCAGTCTCCAGCAAGCGGGGGGCAACACGCTGCAAGCTTCCGACGACCAGATCGAGCGCATGCTTGCGCAGGCGATGAGATCAACGGGCCTGACCATCGATATACGCACGCCTCGCAACCGGGTTCCGGGTGGGGAGGCAGAAGTCGTCCATCGCGGGGGCGGGCGCTACGTGTCGGTCATCGGCGGCAACATGATGTTTCACAACCCGTTGGATCGAGGTCCTGGAGTCGTTGATTTCCACGCCATTGCGGCCTTCGTCGAGGCGTTCGCTGTCGTTGCCAGGAAACTCGCGGGGCCGGAGCCATATATCGATCAGGAGCTGTGGTCTAACCTCGTGTTGCACTAAAGGCTTCTGCCGAGCGCGAACACCATCTTGGTTTCGTAGGCGTCGACGACGCCGTCGACCTCGTCGCAATGGCCGAGGTGAACGCCTTTGCCAAGCGCGCAAACACCGCCCGACCGACGAAGGACCCCATGATCCCTCGCTGACACGCCCCTAGGCATTCAGCAACGCGGCGGCGAGCCGGTCCCATTCGGCCTGGAGCGAGTCGGTCGGCACCCTCTGACCCGCGCGGCCGTACCAAAACGCGGCGCTGCCCTCATCGCCTTCCTTCCGATGCAGATCCCCATGGACCCATGCACCTGACGCGTCTTCGACTTCCTGCGCGATCGTGTGCGCGCGGTTCCAATCGCCGTTGGCGTCGTACCACAGCGCCTTCAGCAGCGGCGCAACGTCCGGCGGCGCGTCAGTCGAGAGGGAAGCTTTGAAAGCATCGAGTGTCATGGCGTGAATGTACCTCGCGTCGGCGATCTCGCGCGCACGTTGCTTCCTCGCTCCAAATAGAGTCGTCACCGTGGATGTTCGGATCTGAAACACTGTGGGTCGTCAAGCCACGTCG
>JBKPDW010000149.1:0-2569 GCA_046728115.1 Acidobacteriota bacterium
GCGCGTGCAGCCGATTGGTGGCGGACCCGTCATCGAACTGCCGCCGGGCGAGGCGCAGATCCGCAATCTGTCGTGGAATCCGTGAATTCGGTTATTCGAGGAGGAGCGCGAGGTACCAAGGCTGACAGCCATCGGTGAGTACTACACCGTCCGAGAATTACCCTAATAATCTCCGTACAGTCCGCGGCCCGTCGAACGAATCTTGCCGTCGCCGCCCGCGATGGTGAAATCGAGCCGGCGGCCGTCTGCTAGGTGCAGCGTGTACTCGGCCCCGTGGAACGGCAGCCTGCTCACATCGACGGGATCGACCGGCGCAATGCGCCCCTCGACCTCGAGGACGCCCGCGCCCATGGGACCCTCTCCCTCCGAGAACTGCTGGTACACGGACAGGTAGTAGTGGACCCGCCCCAGGCGCTCCGTTCCCTTGAAGACCACTCCCTCGTCGACCGGTTGCTCGACTAATCGCTGCATGTGTGGTCCATTATGCCTTGCATGCCCGAAATTCATCCCGGCGTTTCGCGGGTTCTCGAGTACCTCGATCGGGCGGAACGTCTCAACGACCAGTACCGCAGGGGCGAGGTGCACGCGTACACCCCCGCCGCAATTCGAGACAGCGCGCGCACACTCGAGGAGCTCGTCGAGCCGCACCTGCCGGTATCGCACGCCGCGCTGACGGCGGCGTCCGGCAGCCTGTTCGCCTCGCTGCCTGTGGCATTCGACCCAACGGAATCAATCGGTCCGTACCTCGCAATCGCGGATCGCGATGAAGACGGCCAGCCGTACCGGTTCCTGGACATGGGCGCGCTGATTGCCACGCATGCGTTCGGCGAAAACAATCCATCTGTCATCCGCGCTGTGATCGAATCGCTGCCGTTCGCCGTGGCGCGGTACGCGCACTCGGAATATCAGACGACGCTGTCGCTGCGTTTGAAGGCCGAGCTGAACCGGGTGGCACCGAAAGGGACGCCCAGGCATTTCGTCGTCAACACCGGCGCCGAGGCAGTGGAGAACGCCATCAAAGCCGTGCTCCTGAATCGCGTGCTGAAGTCGGAGGATCGCGACGGCGGCTTCATCATATCGTTCGAAGGGGCGTTCCACGGGCGCACGCTGGGCAGCCTCGCCGTCACCCACCGGAAAAAAGCGCGCCTGGGGTTTCCGACCTTCGATTGGCCACACATTCCTTTCCCCGTGGAGGAGCCGACATCGCCGAAGGAGACCGCGCGGCGCGAGGATCGCAGCCTCAAGCAGCTGTGGGACCTCCTCGTCTCGGGCCGCATTCCGCACGCCGACAAGAGCAAGGACACCTATCGTCGCGAGCTCGATGCGATCGACGAGTTTCTCTCGAGGCCTGACGGCGATGCCACCGATGCTGCCGCGGTCGACGCCTTCGTACAGGCGCAGCACGCGGCGTTGTCGGCCGACGTGGTCCGGCGCTCGCGGCGTGTGGCCGCCGTGCTCGTCGAGCCGATTCAGGGCGAAGGCGGCGTGCGGATGACCACCGCGCGGTTCATGCGGAAACTGCGGCTGCTGACGCGCATCTACGACGTGCCGCTGATCTTCGACGAAGTCCAGACCGGCTGGGGCATGACGGGCCGTTTGTGGGCGCACGAGCTGTTCGACCTGCCGTGTGCGCCGGATGTCGTCACCTGGGCAAAGAAGGCGCAGAACGGCGTGCTGTTCGTCAGCGAGGCGCTGGCCACGTTCTTTCAGGAGGAGAAGAAATTCAACACCACGTGGGAAGGCGATTCGGTTGGCATGGTGCGGCTGATCGCGCTTCTGGACAAACTCGATCTCGAGCAGGTCGCGAGAACGGGCGCGCGCGCCCGCAGCGGGCTTGAAGAGCTGGTCCGCGACTACCGCGAGGTTCTGAAGAACGTGCGCGGGGCAGGCGTCATGCTCGGCTTCGACGTGCAGCGCGCCGACCTGCGCGATGCCCTGCACGATCGCGCGTTCAGGCGCGGCCTCGTGCTCCTGCCCGCAGGCGACCGGACGATTCGCTTCTATCCGCGCTACGACACCGAGCCCTATGCGATCGACGAGGCGCTGGCCATCCTGCGATCGGCCGTCGAGGACGTCGTCGGGACGACCAGCGCGGGAGACATTCCGCCCGCGCCGAAGATCCGGGTCGGCACCCTGGCCATGGCGCTCGAGACGATCGAGACCGTCGAACTGACATCGGAGACCTTCGATGCGCTGAAACTGCAGCTGCTCGAGGTCGAACACGCGCGATACGGAGACGCTGCCCAGTATCCGGCGGACGTGCTGAGGGCCGGGGGGCGCCCGCTGCTGCAATTTCCACTCGAAACGCTCGAGACGACGGTCACCAACCCGCGCGCGATTGGTCTCGCGTTGCGCGATCGCGTATCGCGCCGACTGGTTGCGTACACGCTGGGCAGCGCGCTCGAAAACCATGACGAGGAAGGCGTGGCGTCCGATCCGCACTTCGGTGAGAACAATACGTTCTATCTGCAGGCACTGGCGGCGCTGCCGACGATCCAGAACGCGGTCGAGCTTGAGAATTGTCTGCTGGACGCGCTGCGGGATCGCGCGATCGCTGCAGGCTTCGAGT
>JBKPDW010000150.1:0-4792 GCA_046728115.1 Acidobacteriota bacterium
GCCGACTCGCTGGCGGGTTCGCTGTGTGTCCAGTCGGCCCAGCGCTGCCCGGCGCGTCTGGCCCGGCATCTTCAACGCGTGCCCCCGGGCTCGAGCTCCTCGTCGTCTTCGTCCCCGGCGGATGCGATCGCCACCTCGCGAAGGCGCTGCTCGAGCCGTTCGGCGAGGGCGCGCGCGGCGTGGTGGCCGCGCGATTTCAGCAACTGGTTGCGCGCCGCAACCTCGACGAGGATCGCGATGTTTCGGCCCGGCGCCACCGGCATCCGGATGAGCGGCACGCGCAAGCCGAGGATGTCGTAGAAGCTGTCGTCCAGGCCCAGACGCTCGTAGGCGCGGGCCGGATCCCAGCGTTCGAGCTGGACGACCAGCTCCACTCGCTTTGACGTTTGCGTCGATGCGATTCCGAACAGATCCTTCACGTTGATGAGGCCGAGCCCGCGCAGCTCCATGTGATGGCGAGTCAGTTCCGGGCAGGTTCCGATGAGGATCGCCTCCTGTCGCCGCCGCACTTCGACGGCGTCGTCGGCAACCAGGCGATGACCGCGGACGATGAGATCGAGCGCGCATTCGCTCTTGCCGATGCCGGACTCCCCCGCGATGAGAACGCCCAGGCCCAGCACGTCCATCAACACACCGTGCAGCACGATGCGCTCGGCAAGGGAGTCCTCGAGGATGGACGCGAGCTTCGCGATGGCCGTCGGCGTCGGCGTCGGCGTTTTCAGCAGCGGCACGCGGGCCCGCTCCGCTTCCAGAACGACTTCCACCGGCGGAGTGAAACCGCCCGTGATGAGCACGCAGGGGAAATCCAGCCTCAGCGCCAGGCGCAAGGCGTCGACGCGCGAGGCCACCGGGAGGTTTTCCAGGTACCGGATCTCGCTCTCGCCGAACACCAGCACACGGCCGGGCTTCAGATACTCGTGGAACCCCGCTAGTGCCAGGCCTGTTTTCTGGATATGGGGACTGGTGATGATGCGGTGGAGCCCGTCCGCGCCGGCCAGCAGTTCAAGAGGGAGTCCGAACACCTCGGGACGGCTGGCGACGAGCGCCGCCACCGTGACGCCAGGAGTTGCAGACATCGATTAACGGCTGGCGACTGACGACCGCCGGCTGGCGACCGCAGGGGTCCGCCGCTTTCGCTGCTGCCACTTGCCCTTGACGCGCGATGCCTGCTGGCTGATCTTCTCCATGGCCGCTGAGAGTGATTTCGACCAGCTGTTCGAGTCCCCGACCCCGTGGAGAAATTTCTCGCCGCGCGCGTGGACCGTAATGTCGGCCCGGTGGCGGTACTTCTCGCGCGTGAGCACCGCCTGCGCCGACATGACGCTGTCGTTGAGGAGCCGTTCGAGTTTCCTGAGTTTCGTATCCACAAGGCGCCGGAGCGCGGGAGTGATCTCGACGTGACGGCCGGTGAGCTCGATTCGCATGCGAATTCGTCCGCCCCGCGACCTGCTCGGGGCCTAGTACAGAACCTTCCGTTGGTTCGACGTCGGAATCTTCAGCTCCTCGCGGTACTTCGCAATGGTCCTGCGTGCGAGCACCAGCCCTTCCCGCTGCAGGATGCTGACGATCTTCGAGTCGCTGAGCGGCTTGCGCGGGTCTTCGTTGTCGATGATCTTCCGGATCCGCTGCTTGATGGTCACCGACGACACGCTCTCGCCGTAAGAGCTGCTGATCCCGCTGTGGAAAAAGTATTTCATCTCGAACACGCCTTGCGGCGTGTGCATGTACTTGTTGGTCACCACACGGCTCACGGTCGATTCGTGCATGCCGATGTCGTTCGCCACATCGCGGAGCACGAGCGGCCGCAGATGCTCGATGCCGTGATCCAGGAAATCGCGCTGAAAGTTGACGATGCTCTTGGCGACCTTGAAGATGGTCTTCTGCCGCTGCTCCACCGACTTGATCAACCACAGCGCCGACCGGAACTTGTCCTTGACGTACGCCCGCGTCTCGTCGGTGTTGTCGGTCGCGCTCTTGTCGAGGAGACGTCGATACACCGGACTGATGCGCATCTGCGGCAGCCCGTCCTCGTTCAGGACGACGACGTACTCGTCTTCGACCTTCATCACGTAGACGTCCGGGATCACGTACTGTGACGGCGTCGGGTTGTAGCGGCTGCCCGGCTTGGGATCGAGGTTCCGGATAATCTCGACGTGCTCTTTGAGGTCGTCGATCGTCATCCCGAGCTTGCGCGCGATCTCCGGCACCTGATGGTTCTGCAGCAGCCGCAGGTGATCGGTGACGATTTTCTCGGTTGGCGTGTTGTCGAGTCGCAGCTGCCGGAGCTGCAACAGCAGACATTCCTGGAGATCCCGCGCGGCGACGCCCGTGGGGTCGAAGCTCTGGATCAATTTCAGCGCGCGCTCGACGTCGGACACGGCCCAGGGGCCCATCGCCGCCAGCTCCTCGAACGACGCCACGAGATACCCATCGTCGTCGAGATTACCCACGATGGCAGACCCGATCTCGCGCATGAGTGGATCGTCGGTCTGCATCGACAGCTGCCACATCAGATGATCGGCCAGCGAACTGGCCGTCGAGAGCGTGTTCTCGATGGGCGGCAGCTCCTTGACTTCCTGCGGAGCCTTCGGCCGATAGCCATCGTCCAGGTAATCGCCGAAGAAATACTCGTAGTCCTGGTCGTCCCAGGTATCCGTCTTGTTGCCCTGTTGTTCCGGCTCGGTTTTCTCCTGGGTCGTGGCCGCCTCGGCAGGTTGAAGATCCTCGGTCGGCACCTCTTCGAGCATCGGGTTCTCGACCATTTCCTGATTGAGGAGGTCCGACAGCTCGAGGGTCGACATCGGCAGCAGCTTGATGGCCTGCTGCAGTGACGGTGTCAGAATGAGCTTCTGAACGAGTTTGGTGTGAAGCTTCTGCTGGATGCCCATCGCGAGGCGAGTCTCAGCTAAGTCCTTGTAATGTTTCCAGATGCATGGGCCAACATGCCCGCAGCCGATGCATGCGCGGCAGGCAACGCATCAGCTGATGCAATTCCCACGCCTATTTTAATCCAATCGGAACTCCGTCCCCAGATAAATCCTCCGCACATCTTCATCGCCCGCCAGCACCGCCGGAGTGCCGCTGCGAAAGATGGCACCGTCATGAACGATATACGCGCGGTCCGTGATGCGGAGGGTCTCGCGAACGTTGTGATCGGTGACGAGCACGCCGATGCCGCGTTCCTTCAGGTGGAAGATGATCTTCTGGATGTCGGAGACCGCAATCGGATCGATCCCGGCAAAGGGCTCGTCAAGCAGGATGAACAGCGGCGACACGACCAGGGCCCGTGTGATTTCCGCGCGGCGTCGCTCGCCGCCCGACAGCGTGTGCGCGGGCGCCTGCGCCAGCGGCGTCAGATTCAGTTCGGCGAGCAGGTCCCGCAGGCGATTGCGACGCGTCGGGCCATCCACCTTCAGCGTCTCGAGAATCGCCAGGATGTTCTGTTCGACCGTCAGCCCGCGAAAGATCGATGGCTCCTGCGGCAGGTATCCGATGCCCTTCCGCGCACGGATGTACATCGGATCGTCGGTGACGTCCTGGCCGTTCAGCTCCACCCGGCCCGAGTCGGGGGCCGTGAGTCCCACGGTCATGTAAAACGTCGTGGTTTTCCCGGCGCCGTTCGGGCCAAGCAGCCCGACGACCTCGCCAGACGCAACTTCGAGGCTCACGCCGCGAACCACGATGCGTCCGCCGTAGGATTTGGTGAGGTTATGCGTACGGAGCGTCGCCATCAACGCAAGAACGAATCGGGGAACGATGAATCTGGTAATTGGGTAATCTGGTAATCGGGTAATTGCATTGCAGGATTGGGCATCAATCTATCAATCAATTACCCGATTGCCGACTGCCCGATTACCCAATCAAGGACACTTCCCTCCGCCCTTGGTCTGCGTGCGGATCTGATCGCTGCCGTCGACGAGGATGGTATCGGTGGACTTGATGAAGGTCAACGTCTTGCCGGTCGTCCTCCGCCCGCACGGATCGACGAGCTCCACGGGCACTCCGGTCACGACGTACTTGTCGTCGGAGGTCGTGTAGATCATTTTGGTCCCCGTAGTGGTTCGATTCTGCTCGCGCAGCGTGAGGCTTTCGTACGCTTCGGCCCGTTCGAGCTCGTCGCCGGACGGTTTCAGGTAGAGGACGATTCGGGCTGCGGTCATGTCCCCCTCGGGGCCGTTCATGTGCGCCTTGCCGGTATACGTCAATCGCCGAACCGAGTCCTCATAAGTCATCTCGGCCGACGTGGCAATCGACCGGACGCGCTCCTTCTTGCCGTCCTTGTCCGATTGTTCGAGTGTGGTCGTGGATCTGACCGAGCCGGACGCACTCAGATCCCCGGACCTGTCGTCCAGGACGATGCCGTCAGCCTTGATCGTCGTGTCGCCCTGGAAGAGACGCGCATCGCCATCGTACGTGCTCTTCGAGAGTGAGCCGTCGTAGTGGAGTGTGTTTGCCAGAACTGTCACCGGTTGATCCTGTTTGAGCATCGACGGCATGTGATCGCCTTCGCCCGGCTTGTCGCTCTGTTTGGGTGGCTGCAGCACGCTCTTGACTGGCGAACCGGTGGCATGCACGCGCGGGCCCTCCAGCGTGACGTCGATGCTCGTGCCGTCAATCGCCACCTGCTCATTGACGACTCGCGGCGGTTCGCCACCCTGCTCTGAGGGCCTGAGCTGCAGCGTGCCCTTCTCGAGATTGTAGAGACCGTTGTCTGCGACCGCCTTCATCGGGCCATCGAAAAACTCGACCTTTTGCGTGAAGCGGGCATCTTCGATCGTGCTCAAGCCTGGCT
>JBKPDW010000151.1:0-22993 GCA_046728115.1 Acidobacteriota bacterium
ATCCAGAGAAAAGCAACCGGCGACACCGAGCTGTACGTGGCCTCCCATTCGCAACTCGTACACGTAGACGGTCGGTCGATCCTCGACGACCAACGACGCGCGGAGCGACTGGAAATTGCGGGCGGCGCGCTCGTACACCACGTCCGAATAGGGATCGGTCCCCGCCGGAAACTCGATCTCGGCACGTGAAACACGCAGGAAACTGACGGCATTGCCGTCCGCCAACGCGCGTGCTTCATCGGTGCTGACGACGTCGTACGGGACCGCAGCCACCTGAGCTGCCTCGTCCGGTTTCGGACGCAGTGCACGGAAGGGACGGAGCGTCGCCATCGGAGCATAAAAATTATATGTCGCAGCCCTGTCCACGACCGAGGGCTCGGCTGTCCTCTCCCGGTATCGGCAAGGTTCACCACCTCAAGCCTCAAGTCTCAGGTCTCAAGTCTCAGGTTCAATCTCCGGATTTCAGTTCGACTTCAGACTTGAGACTTCAGCCTGAGACTTCCGACTCGAGACTTGAGACTTCCGACGATGTGTGGTGGAAGTGCGGCACGCTGATGACAACGGTGTGACACGGCCCGTGATCGCGGGGCGCGTGCTAAATCGAGAAACGTGGCGGCGGCCTTGCACAACGCGCCGCACATTGCCCATGCACCATGCGATCGCTCGTCGCCTCACGTCGCTTTTGGTCATATCGCCGTGGCTGATTCTCGGTGTCGCATGCAGTGGATCGCCATCCTCGCCAACATCGACGACCGCAGCGTTGAGCACGGTGTCGTTCGCGACGAGCACCGTCACGGGTGGGCTGCCGGCGACGGGGACCGTCACGTTGACCGCCGCAGCGCCCTCGTCGGGAATCGTCGTCTCGCTGGCGAGCAGCAGCGACCAGGTCGTCGTCCCCGCTACTGTCACGGTTGCTTCAGGCAGCTCCAGTCAGACGTTCGACGCTCAAACGTCCGCATCGGCAAACCCCGTCACCGCGACGATCACCGCGACGTATGCAAATGTGTCGCGTACGGCGACCATCACGGTCGGGAAGTTGGCCATTCAAAGCTTCTCGGTGTCGCCGACGGCCATCACGGCCGGCGCGGAGGCTCTCGGAACTCTCATACTGACAGCGCCGGCGCCGGATGGCGGCGCTCGAGTCTCGCTTGTGAGCAGCAGCACTGCGGCATCCGTACCGGCAAGCGTGACGATTCCGGCCGGTTCGGCCAGCGAAGTGTTCGCAATCGACGCTGCCCCTACCTCGACTCCGACCGATACGACAATCACGGCGACATTCGATCTCTCCGGAAGTGCGCGGAGCACAACTCTGACGATTGGACGGCTCGCCATTCAGAGTCTGACGCTCGGAATCACCAGCCTGCCCGGTGGTCTGCCCGCCACCGGCACCGTGCTCTTGACCGTCACCGCACCCGCTGACGTCACCGTCGCGCTCTCGAGCAACAGCCCGGTTGCGATCGTGCCGTCATCAGTCACTATTCCGGCAGGAGCGCTCGGTCAAAGCTTCCCAATCGAAACCGTCAACGCGCCGCCGACGACGACTGCAACGATCACGGCAACCTACGCGGGATCGACGCAAACGGCGACGTTGACGGTGTTCGCTCTTCCAGTCGTTGCGTCCGTGAAGTGCGCATCCACCGTGCCGCCTGGCGGCACATCGGTGTCTTGCATCGGAACACTGGCCAGCCCCGCGCCCGCCGGCGGCGCAGTGCTGTCCATCTCCACGAGCGACGACACGCAGGCTGGCCCCGTCCCGTCGCAGGTGAACGTACGGGCGTCGTCGCAGACGTTCCAGTTCGACGTGGTGACCGCGATGCAGACGAGTGCGGTGACCGTGGTCATCAGCATCAGCGATGCGCCAAGCGGCGTCGTCTTGTTCTCTCAGGCGTTTACGATCAATCCATCCTGACCTCGGTCTCCGGGTCGTGGTTCGGGTCGTTCGATCTCTGATAGAGTCCTTTGCCGAAGGATGGCTGTTTCATGACGATCCACCGGAGACTTGCTCTCACAGGCGTTCTGACACTTCTGGTCGGCCTGCCGCTGGCCGCGCAGTGGTCGACGACCGAAAAACTCGACCTCGACGCAATCTACAAGATCAAAGACGAAGGCCTGCAGCGCTCGAAGGTGATGGAGATTGAAAGCTACCTCACCGACGTGTACGGGCCGCGACTGACCGGATCGCCCAACATCAAGGAAGCCGGCGACTGGGCGCAGAAGGCGATGAAGGAATGGGGTCTGGCGAACGTCCATACTGAAACATGGCCGTTCGGGCGTGGTTGGCAAAACCAGCGGTTCGTGGCATCGGCCGTAACGCCGCGCGCGTATCCCCTTATCGCCTATCCGAAGGCGTGGACTCCCGGAACCAATGGACCTGTCACCGGCGAAGTTGTCGTGGCTGTCATCAACAACGATCGCGACTTCGAGACATTCCGCGGCAAGCTGCGCGGTAAGTTCGTCCTCAGTGTTGCGATGCGCGACGTACCGGCACAATTCGATCCGCCGGGTCATCGCTACACGGATGCCGAGCTCGTCGATCTGTCAAAGCAGCCGGCCGGCGGTCGGGGCCGCGGCCGAGGCAACGTCGATCAGGAATTCAATCGCAGGAAGACCAGGTTCTGGGTCGACGAAGGCGTGGCTGCCGTTCTCGATTTCAGCCGCGGCGACGGCGGCACATTGTTCGTGCAGGGAGGCGGGTCGCGCAACGCCCAGGATCCACCAGTAGCGCCGCAGGTGACACTCGCCATCGAACATTACGGCCGCATCTGGCGGACGCTCGAGAAGAAAATCCCGGTGACGCTCCAGATGGACATCGACAACAAGTTCTACGATTCCGATTTGAACGGCTTCAACATCACCGGCGAGATACCGGGGACCGACAAGGCCGACGAACTGGTGATGCTCGGCGCACATTTCGATTCATGGCACACCGGCACCGGCGCGACGGACAACGCCGCCGGCTCCGCTGTGATGATGGAAGCCATGCGGATTTTGAAGACGACCGGTGTGAAGCTCCGCCGGACGGTTCGCATCGGCCTGTGGGGCGGCGAGGAAGAAGGGTTGCTCGGTTCGAAGGAGTACATCAAGGCGCATTTCGGCGATCCGGCGACGATGCAGCTCAAACAGCCCGACCACTCGAGATTCGCCGGCTACTTCAACGTCGACAACGGGACGGGACTGATCCGTGGCGTGTACCTGCAGGGCAACGAAGTCGTCGCGCCGATTTTCCAGGCGTGGATGGAGCCCTTCAGGAACATGGGGATGACGACGCTGGCGATTCGGAATACCGGCGGAACCGATCACCTCTCGTACGAGGCGGTCGGCCTGCCGGGATTCCAGTTCATCCAGGACGAGGTCGAGTACAACTCGCGCACGCATCACTCGAACATGGACATGTACGAGCGCATTCAGGCGAACGACATGATGCGCAACGCCGTGATCGTTGCCTCGTTCGTCTACAACACCGCGAACCGCGAGGAAAAGCTGCCGAGAAAGCCGCTGCCCAAGCCGGCGCCGGCCGCCGGGCGAAGCACGTCGCAGCAGTAACGCATTCGCGCAACGGCTACACCGTTTTTCAGTTCGGTGGCGCTAGTCATGAACGAGGCAGCGAACTCGGGACGGACCAAGGACTGAATAGCCGCGCTGTAACGGCCTCTCGGGATGGCTGGATGTCAGCCGTTGGCCCTGTGCAGCGAGGGCGTCGTTCGGGGATGCCAGTCCATGCGCCCGTGCTGCTCCGCCCATTCCCGCAAGCGATCCCGCCGCTCGCGCGCTTCTGGAACTTCATCCAACCGATCGACCGGCCACGGCAGGCGAAACGCCCAGTTGCGATCGCTGATTGTGGCCGGTTCGTTGATGCGGTCCTGCCAGCCGAACACGTCCTGGACCGGCAACAACACTAAATCCGATCCGGACGCGTAGATCGCTTCGAGCAGGACGTCTCTGACCGTCGGTTGATAGCCGGCGCAGGCAAGATCCGCTTTGCCGCTGATGCGTCGAATCGTCGGCAGCGCGGCGATCATGCGACGTTCGTCATCGGAGGCCGATTCCCACCAGACGCTGAGCGGCTCCGTGTCGTGCGTGCCTGAAGTCGCGACGGACCGAGCGGGATACTGCGAGGGATCGCGGAATGGCTGACCTTTTGCGTGCCACTCGCGTTCCCAGCGCAGCACGCGAAATCCCGGCACATCGAGCCGCGAAAGAGACGCCCGCACGAAATCCGGGACCGTGCCGAGATCCTCGGCGACGATTTCCGAACCTGCGTTTCGAAACAACGCGAGCAGGCGCTCGCCCTGGGCGAGCTGCGACGGTTCGTCCGCAGGCGAGAAGAACGGGGGGCTTCCGTCGAGCGGCCGGCCGTACGTCCGGTAGAAACCGACGAGATGATCGACGCGGTAGCCGTCGTACAGGTCCGCGCTTCGTCGGGCGCGCTCGCGCAGCCACAAGAAGTCTTCGGTGGCCATTGCGTCCCAGTCGTACAACGGGACACGCCAGTCCTGACCTGTTTCGCTGAACGCATCGGGCGGCACACCGACGGACACGTCGAACCGGAATTGATCCTGCCGTGCCCAGACATCTGCGCTGTCGGTATCCACCATGAAAGGCAAATCGCCAAACACGGCGATACCATTCGTCCGACGTCTCGCCTCCCGCCACTCGGTGGCCGCCAGCCATTGCAGATACTGATAGAACAGCACTTCGCGCGCGAGCTCGCGACGCGCGGCGTCGATTGCGCGCGGCTCGCGCCGCCGCAGCGCTTCGGGCCATTCGGTCCACGCGCGCTCTCCCTCGCGCGCATGAACAGCGCGAAAGAGGCTGTAGTCTTCGATCCACCACGCCTGCTCCGTCACGAACCGCCTCAGCGCCTGAGCGCGCGCGGTCCCACGCCCCCATTCGGCCGACACGAATCGATCGAATGCCGCCGCAAAGGCCGCATGCTTCAATCGGCGCACACGTTGATGGTCGACGACCGGCGCCGCGCGCGCAGCCGCCACGTCGCTTCGATCGCCAGGCGACAAGGCGTCCTCGCCGCCAAGCGCAGCGAACTCGGGAACCGACGACAGCGTGATGAACACCGGATCGATGGCCATGGCGCTGATCGCCGAATACGGCGATTGCTGGCCGGGTGCCATTTCGTTCAGCGGGAGCAGCTGCAGGACACGTTGTCCGGCGGCGACGAGCCATGCTGTGAGCGGCACGATGTCGCCGATCTCACCGATGCCCCAACTCTGTGACGAGGAGCAAGCGAATAGCGGGAGGAGGACGCCTGCGAAGCGGCCGGGTCGAGTGGCGGCCCCGGTCATCGTACCGTCGAGCTGCAATCGAAATGCCGCAGCATCCGGTCGATGCCGTCCGTGAACACCTCCATCGGCGGCAACAGGCTCACGATTAGGTAAGACTCGCGAGCGAAGTCGAAGAAGTACCCAGGGTGAACCGCAACGCCGTCATCGGTCACGAGACGCACGACGAGATCCTCCTCGGATTCGAAGGATGGCACCTGTACGACGGCGTACCAGCCGCCGTTCGATCGTAGGACGCTCAATGCGGGAACGCGTTCCGCCGCCGACCGGAGGCAGCGGTAATTTCCGACGACGCGTCGCGAAATCTGCTGCCGGATGCCGGCACCCGACGAGAGGAGACGCTCCGCGGCCACCTGCACTGGCGTCGAGACTGCCAGGTAGGTGTCGGAGATCAGCTCGAGTCGCGCGAGGGCTGACGCGACCAGCGGCTCCGGGCCACCGACTGCAATCCAGCCGAGCTTTACCTGCGGCAAGCCGACCGACTTCGACAGACCCCCGAGCGTGAATGACAACACGGCAGCGCTGTTCATTGCATGGCCTGCCGCGGCACGCGATCCGGGTTCGAGCTCGTAGTCCGCGAATACTTCGTCGGCGATGATGGCAACGTCTCGCGGTGCACACATCGATGCGAGGCGATTCATCTCGTTCCTTTCGATGAACGACCCGGTCGGGTTGTTGGGGCTGACAACCAGGATTGCGCGCGTCTGCGGCGTCATCGAGCGCTCAACGCTGTCGAAGTCGATCGTCCACGTCCCGTGGTACTCGAGATCGTACGGGCGCGCGACGACGACATCCAGCCGCGTGAGGTGTTCGAACAACGGGTAGCTTGGACGCGGCACCAGCACTTCGTCGCCGGCGGCGGCAAGGAGCTTGAACAACATCGAATAGGCGTCGCTGGTGCTGGCCGTCAACACGATGTGTTCGGGCGATACGGCGAGACCCAGGCGCTCGTAGTCGCGCGCTACTGCGCGACGCGCCTCGATCAGGCCGAATGGCTGGGGGTCGTATCGAAGCGCGCGAGCGTCTGCAAGCGGCGACAGCAGATCCGCCGGATAGTCGAAACCAGCGCGGGTGGGATTGGAGATCGTCAGGTCGAGGATCGACCGGCCGTCGGCGCGCACTCGCGCAAGCGCCGCGGTCAGCCGGTTGTAAACGATCCGGGATGGGGTGCGGGGGGAGAACACGCTTTCGTCCCTGGTGCTTGGTGCTTAGTTCTTCGTCCGTCCTGAGTCCGTGGTCCGTCCCGAGTCCCTGGTCCGTCCCGAGTCCGCGAGTCCCCGGGTCCTTGTCGTAAAATGTTTGCCCGCCCGTTCAAAGCAACGGACGCAGCACCCAGGACCAGGGACGGACCCAGGACCCAGGACGGACCAAGCACCAAGCACTAAGGCCCAGGGACTATCTCAATCCGTTCTATCACGTCGCCCTCGATGATCCGATCGACGACCTCGATGCCGTTGAGGACCTGCGCGAACACGGTGTAGTCGTGGTCGAGGCGCGGGTTGTCGACGAGATCGATGAAGATCTGGGCGTCGCCCGTGTCCCGTCCGCGTGTTGAAATGCCCACCGCGCCGCGCACGTGCGGCCACGATCCGAGTTCGTCGCGCATGAAGGCTGCGTCGCCGATGTACTCGTTCGCTCCGGGGCTGCCGCCCTGAATCACGAAGTTGGCGACAACGCGATGAAAGGTCAGGCCGTTGTAGTAGCCGATCTCCGCCAGGTGCGCGAATCGAAGGACGGTCGCCGGCGCCTGGGCGGTGAACAGCGCCAACTCGAACGTCCCGACATCGCTGATGGTGACCCGTGCCTTCGGCGACGCCAACCGCCGCAAATCATCCGAGTTCAGATAGTTAATTGGCGTCTGATCCTGGCGTGTCGACGTACGGCCGTACTTAGCGCCACTGGGGTCGAGGCCCGTTCTGTCGCCGCTCCCCCGATTTGGCGGCTGAGGGCGAAGGGAGGCGAGCGCCTTCTCAATCGCCTCGCGCGCGTCGTGGGAGTTGTCGTGGCCCTCGGCGGCGAGCCGATTGGCCGCAGCCTTCAGCGCGGGCACAGCTTTGTCGTGGTAAGGTGACCCGTCGAGCGCGCCCGCGGCGACTCTGATCACTTGATAGCCGCGCCCCAGCTGCGACACAAAGACATCGTCGGCATCGTGGCCCGCGACAGCCTTCAGTCCCACGATCGCCGCTTCACGCACGTTGTCGTTATCATCGTGTGCGAAACGTTCCAGGTTCTCGCGATCGCGAAGCGCCGCGGCGGCTCGGGCGCCGTACATGCGGACTTGCCAGATTCGCGATCCTGCGAGCTGCTTCAAGGCTTCGGCGCCTCGGTCGGGCGATGCCGCCGCAAGCGACACGAGCGCGTGCGCGGATCGGTGCCAGCCGCGCGGCGATTCCGCTGCGGATCGATCGGAAACCACCCGCTCGAGCAGGGCGATCGCCTCAGGCGAGGCGTCACACCCAGCCAGCTGATCGATCGCCGCCAACGCGACATGCACGTCGGCATCGGAAGCGGCGGCGATCGACGCTTCGCACATCCGATCGCTTTTCTGCGTCCGCAGCGTGCGCAGCGCTTCGAGTCGGACGATGGGTGAATCGTCGGTCAGGGCGGCCGCGACCACGGGGTTGGTCTGCGACGAGGCGCCGCGAACGGCAGCGGCCCGCATCCCGAGGCGCCGCACTTGCGCATCGGGATCCTTCGCCGCCGCGATCACTATCTCGTCGTCCGCGCCACCGGCGGAGATCAGGGCTTCGACTGACAGTCGCCGGATGCGGGTCGCCGTCGCCGGCTCGCCCTCAACGGGCATCGCGAGACGACGGAGAAGCGCCAGGGCGCTGTCAGCAGGTGAATACAGTGCGCGTGGCGTACGCGCCAGCGCCTCGAATCCTTTCGCCACGCCGAGGCGATCGACGACTGAGTCGGAGCGTTCCTCCACGAGCGCGCGTTCCGCGTGCTCGGCTTGCGCCGCGGTCGCAAATGGAAGCCGGCCAATCGTCTCGCACAGCGCGGCGCGAACGTCAGATTCCGACTCGACCTTCAGCCGCGTTTCGAGCGTGGTGATCACGGCATCGAGGGTTGGCGCCCCCGGACCGCCTGCCGCCCGATCGCGCTTCCATCCTTGCGCCGCCTGCCCGACGGCGGTAGCCGCCTCGAGCCGCACTTCCGGTGCCGTATGACGCAGTGCCACCACGATGTCGGCGATGAGCGCCGGTCGTTCGAGCCTGCCGAGCGCCCGCACGGCGATGCGGGAGGTTTGAGCGTCGGTGCTGCGTGCTCCGGATCGAATCACCGCGAGATCCCGGGGGTTGGACGCACGACGATCCTCGGCCTGAAGGATCGCGAGACGGGTCGCCATGAGACTCTGCGCCCGCGCAGGGCCGGCCGCAATGGCCAGACCACAAACGGCGCAAAGAGCGCACAGATCTCGCGTGATCATGGTCGCAGGTGCCGCGTCGCGGCCGCGTACTCGAGCATCTGCGTGCTCACGTCGAGCGGATACGAGATCGTCACATCGACGATGTCATCTGATTCGTTGCGGATGGCATGGAGTTTCGGCATGACGAACGCCGTGTAGGACGGCAGGCCAAGGCGGTCCACACGAGCAACGACCTCGTCGCGCAGCGCCGGATCGAACTGGATGCCGTAGGCTTCGAACAGATCGCGCGCAGCAGCGTAGTCGCCTTCTCCCTTGATGCGTTGAACCTCGGCAAGCAGGCGTGCGACACCGTCGCGGAACGCGCGCACGTCGGTCATGACGTAATACGTCTTGCCGTCGCGGCGCCGAACCGCGATCGCGTCCGTGTTCTCGAGCAGCCAGTGCACGATCATCTGGCGATTGCGCATGTGATCTTCTTCGAGGTGGGAACCCTCGCGCACCCGCCGCAACTGAACGAGCGCGTTGCGCGCATATCCTTCGTATTCTGCGCGAACGATATCGTCGTGATGTTCGGCGGGAACGAGTCGCAGCTCCACCAGCTTCGGATCAGCGATGAAGAAGAGCGCGACGAGATCGGCGCGCGACTCCTCGATCGCCGAAAACTGCTCTTTCAACGCTCCCTGCGGATTGCCCTGCAGCCGTGCATCCACCTTGCCGGATCCGTGGCCGATCACCTCGTGCATGTTCGTCGTCAATTCGCCGGCGAACGCGCTCCAGCGCGTTGCGCGCTCGGCTTCCTCCGGCGTCCACGAGAACTCCGTCCGGAATTCCGGCATCGTCGACTTGTCGTACGCTTCGTTGACGTTGGTCAGCGACACCGATTTGCTGCCATGGTGTTCGCGAACCATTTGATCGTTGGGCAGGTTGATGCCCACTGGAGTGACCGGACCCGATTCGCCCGTCTCGATGATCACATCGATGGCCGAGGCGGTGACACCCTGCGCGCTCTCTTTGCGATATTTGGGATCCCACGGCATGCGATCCTCGAACCACTGCGCATGCTCGGCGATCGCGCGAATCTGAAACGTCTTTTCCCGGTTGACGTACCAGACCAGCGCCTCCCACGCGCCCTTGATGCTGCGCGCGTCCAGATATACCTCGACGAAACCGTTGATCGTGTCGACGGGCGACGCCTTGTCCTGCACCCAGGCCACGTCGTAGGCGACGCGGTCCGCCTCGCTCCCCGTTCGGTAAAAGCGAACGAGCGCTGTCAGCGCGCTCGCCATCTCGCGTGTCGCAAATGGAACGGCCGCCTCGAGATGCTGGACGATCGCGGCGATCTGGCGGCCGTAGAGCCCGTCAACGCGATACACCTCCTCGACGAGCCGGCCATCTCGCTTGACGAGACGCGAGTTGAGCGGATGGTGTTCCTCGAACCCCTCGATGTCGGCCATCGTGACGCCGACGTGCAGGTTGTTCGCGCTCGCCGTCAGCATGTCGACGCCCGGCGGAGGTGCCTTGCTCGTGACGGTCGGATCGAGGCTGAGGTCAAAGAACAGCGGCGTCATGCGACCGAGGAACTGATCGAGTGCCTCGCGCGAATCGAGCGGCAGTGTCGCGCCTGCATGATGCGCGGCGCGAGCGGCGGCGGCAAAGGCCTCCGGCGTGCACGCCGGCACGAATTTGCGCGCTGTCAGGTTGTTGTACGGTCCGGTGTTGATCCAGAAGAGCTTCGTGTAGCGGACGATTTCGTCGAGCGTCGTTCGATCCACACACGAACCGTGCGTGATGATCGCTTCGAGCGTGTCGCGCATCACCAAGTTGTGCGCGTAGCGCTGGTCGTAATAAATGTCGCGTCCGGCGATGGCGGCTTGAGCCAGATGCCAGATCAGCGTTTTGTCGCGCAGCGGCAGATCGGCAAAACCGTCGGCGTACAGTTGAACGATCGCCGCATCAGCTATCCGCTCGAGAAGGTACGTGCGCGATTGAGCCTCTGACTGTGAGTCAACACTCGATGGCGCCGGTGAAGTCGTAATCATCAAACTCCGAATCGCAGATCAATCTGAATTCTGAACTCTGAATTCCGAAATGTCGACGCGCTCGCCGTGTTTCGCAACCTGGACCGGCCAGCGTTTTTCGCTGGCGATGCGGGCCGACAAGGCGGACAGAGCTGGTGGTTCGCCGTGCACGAGGTAGGTCATGTTCGGCGGATGTGAGAAGCCCGAGAGCCATCGCATGATTTCCGCGGCATCTGCGTGCGCGGACATCGAATCGATGCGCTCAACCCGCGCCGCGACCGGCACGATGTGTCCGAGCAGCTTGATTTCTCTGGCGCCTTCGGTCAAAGCACGGCCCCGCGTTTCAGCGGCCTGGTAGCCGACGAACAGTACCGTGTTTTTCGGATTGGGAAGAGTCGCCGCAAGGTGGTGCAGCACGCGTCCGCCGGTAGCCATGCCGCTCGACGCGATGACGATCGCCGGCTGTCGCGAGGCGACCAGATCGGCGGATTGCCTTGGCGAGCTGACGGTCACCATCCTCGTGGTCGCAAACACCGACACGCGCCGCGCACTTGGGGTTTGAGCCGTTTTGGGAGGCCTAGTTTTGGAATCGGGTTCTGACCCCACCTGGCGGGGGGTTTGAGGCACCGTAGCCAGTTCTGCGTCCAGTTCGTTCAAGCGGCCGCCATAGAACTGCAACGCACCGATCGCCATGGGACTGTCGACGTATACCGGCAGCACCGGGATGCGTTTGTCTTCCTCCAATCGCTTCAACCAGTAGAGCACTTCCTCCACGCGGCCAATGGCGAACGACGGGATGATCAGTTTGCCGCCGCCACCAACGGTTTCGGACACGATCGCCGCCAGGCGATCGCCGTTATCGTCGGGTTCGTGCAGCCGATCACCGTAGGTCGACTCGACCAGCAGCACGTCGGCGTCGGCGACTGGGGAGGGATCCGGGAGCACCGGGCGGCCATAGCGACCCAGGTCGCCGCCGAAAAGAATCGAGCGGCCACCGATGCGCACGCGCGCATACGCCGATCCCAGCAGATGACCCGCGTTGACGAACTCAACCGTCGGAGAATCTGCATCGCCTACGAACGGGGTCCGAATTGGCGGTGCGGATGCGGCGTGCGTCTGACCCCACAGCGGCATCGGACGTTCGTAACCGACCGGCTGCAGCTGACTCAATGCGCGCGCCGCATCGGCCTGCGTGTACAGGGGAAGCGCCGGATGGTGCTTCGAAAAATTCTGACGGTTCGCTTCGCGCGCGTCCTCTTCCTGCAGGTGCGCCGAATCGGGCAGGATCAGCGAACACAATTCCTTTGTTCCCGGCGTGCAGAAGATGCGCCCGCGAAAGCCGCCGGCCACCAGCCGCGGCAAATACCCACAGTGATCCAGATGGGCGTGGGTCAGGACAACCGCTTCGATACGCGCGGGATCGACTGGAAACGGCTCCCAATTGCGGCGGCGCAGCTCTTTCAACCCTTGAAACAGGCCGCAATCGATGAGGAAGTACCGGCCGTCGACCTCGAGCAAATGTTTCGACCCGGTCACAGTGCCGGCGGCGCCGAGAAACGTGATCGCGAGTTGTGACATTTGATTACATTTCCGCCTGTGCGAACCGGCCTTCGCTCGGCAGATCTACCACGAGCGTCGGCCCGGTAAAGCTGGGCCCCAGCCGAAGCCCGGTCGATCTCCGGCCGAGCATAGGCATTGAAACACGAGGGCGTACGGGTTTATCGTGTGTCGCAAGTTCTCTCCATCCGGTCGGTTCCTCGACCCGACGAGGTGATCCAGCAATGGACGATAACAAGATGTCGGAAGAAACGCCCCAGACGACCTCGCGCCGCACTTTTATCAAAGGCGTGATCGCCGCGGGCGCCGCTGCTTCCTCCTCCGCGTATCTCTTTCGGACCGCCACGCTGCACGGACAGCCGTCCGCTGCTGGCGCCGTCGAGCGTCTCGTCACGCTGAACGTGAACGGACAGGATCGACGGGTCGATTTGATGCCGCAGGACACGCTCGCGATGGTGCTGCGTTACAAGCTCGGCCTCACCGGCACCAAGATCGGCTGCGATCGCGCCGAGTGCGGCGCGTGCACTGTCCTCGTGGACGATGTGCCGCGGTACTCGTGCTCGGTGTTGGCGCACACCGTGCGCGGCAAGAAGATCGTCACAATTGAAGGTCTCGCCGACGCCACGACCGGCAAGCTGAGTCCCGTGCAGCAGGGCGTCGTCGACGAGCAGGGATTCCAGTGTGCCTTCTGCATGCCCGGCTTCGTGATGGCCGCAACCGGGTATCTCAAAACCAATCCGAATCCGACACGCCAGGAGTTGGCGCACGGCGTCTCGGGCAATCTGTGCCGCTGCCAGGACTACGACAAGATTCTGACCGCGCTGATGCGCGGCGCAGAGCACATGAGGAACGCCTGATATGGCTGATACCAAACTAGTCGGCCAGAATTACACCACTCCGGATCTCGTCGCGAAAGTCACCGGCAAGGCGAAGTACGCGGAAGACTATCGCGTCGAGGGGATGCTGTTCGCCAAGCTGCTCACCAGCCCGATGCCGCACGCACGCGTCACGAAGCTGGACTTGAGCCGAGCCAAGAGCATGCCTGGCGTGAAGGCCATTCTCACGGCCGACGAGATGCCGGGCGCGGCTGCCGGCGCGACGCTCGGCGAAAACGTGCAGGCAACGGCGCAGGCCGAGCGCGGCCTGACCAACGAACCGTTGTATCAGGGCGAACCGATTCTCGCCGTGGCTGCGACGAGCGAAGCCGAAGCAGTCGAAGCGATCGAAGCGATCGACATCGAATTCGAGCCGCTGCCCTTCGTTGTCGACCCGATTGAGAGCCTGCGCCCGGGCGGTCCGAATGCACGCACGCAAGGCAACGTGTGGATGCGACCGGCAACCCCGCCGGCAGCGGCACCCGCGCGGGGTGCCGCCAACGATGCTCGCGGCGCGAGCCCTGCCGCTCCGCCCGCCGCTGCGCAAGCCCCACAGGCGGCACCCAATGCCGAGGCTCGCGGCGCTGCCGCAGGCGCAGCCGGCGCTCGCGCCGGTCAGGCAGCGGATGGCCGTCAAGGCGCTCCCGCAGGAGGCGACGGACGCGCGGCGCGCGGTGGACGCGCAGGACGCGGCGCGGCAGGTGCGCCGGCCGCTCCCCAACTTGCGGTCTGGAAATGGACCGAGGACGACTTCAAGAACGCCGGCGAAGGCCAGCTGCCGCTCGGCAAATACACAGACGAGTGGGCGTTCGGCAACGTCGAGGAGGGACTCAAGAACGCGGATCTCGTGCTCGACGAGACGTTCATGACGCAGTCCACCGGGCACCAGCCGCTCGAAACGCGGACGGCCATGGCCTACTGGCAGAACGGCAAGGCGTATCTGCACGGCTCCACGCAGAGCACGGTGCAGACCGTCGCGTCGGTCGCGCGGTGGGCCGGACTGCAGCCCAACCAGGTCGTCGTCATCAGCGAATACACGGGTGGCGGTTTCGGCAGCAAGATTCCGGGCTCGGTCTTCATGGCGATCCCGATCCTGCTCTCGAAGAAAGCCAACGCGCCGGTCATGATGCGCATCACGCGTGAGGACGAGCACTTCATCGGCCGCGCACGTCCGGGCGTTCTTGCGCGCGTGAAGGCCGGCTTCAGAAAAGACGGGCGTATTACGGCGATCGACATGTACGCGATTTGCGACAACGGCCCGTACGATCCACAGGGCGACGCGCGAACCGCAGGCACCACGATCTCGCTCGCGTACCAGCCCGAGTCGATGCGCTGGCGTGGACTGACGGTGGTGACCAACACTCCGCCCAAGGTCTCGCAGCGCGCGCCGGGTGGCATGCAGGGCGTCGGCATCATGGAGCCGATCATCGCCAAGGCCGCGAAAGCGCTCAACCTCGATCAGGTCGAAGTCCGCAAGCTCAACGCGCCGGCGGGAAAGGCACCGTTCGGACCACCGAATCCCAACGGCAGTCGGAATTACGTGACCAGCGCGTTCGTCAGGGAAGCGCTCGACAAAGGCCGCGAGGTGTTCAAGTGGGAAGAGCGCAAGGCGGCGCTCGCCGAAACGCGCAAGCGCGGCACCAAGGCCCGTGGCATCGGCGTCGCAGTCAGCCCCTTCGCCGGCGGCTCGATCGGCTTCGACGGCTTGTTCATCATCAAGCCGGATGGTCGCTTGCAGATCCAGTCAGGCATCGGGAACCTCGGCACGCATTCAATGTTCGATGTGCACCGGGTCGTTGCCGACATGCTCGGCATCCCGTTCGAGCAGTGCGACATCGTGTTCGGCAACACGAGCAAAAACCTGCCATGGACCTGCGTCTCGGCCGGCAGCCAGACCGCGCACGCCATGACGCGGGCGGCCCACGCCGTTGCCACCGACGCGATCAAGAAGCTGCAGGAGATCGCCGCGAAGACCAAAGGCGGCAGTCCCGATGCATACAAGGTTTCGGGCGGCAAGGTGTCGGGACCGGGCGGCACCATGACCTTCGCGCAGGCCGCGCAAAAGGCGATCGAACTCGGCGGCAAGTTCGACGGCCATGAAATGCCCGAAGACATCAACAACTTCACGAAGACGTCGGTCAAAGCTCTCGCGGGCCAGGGGCTCCTCGCAGTGGCCAGGGACTCCTATCCGCGCGACGGCCAGTCGCAGTCCTACGTGATCGGATATGCCGAGGTCGAAGTCGATACCGAGACCGGCACGGTGAAGGTGATCGATTACACCTCTATCGGCGATGTCGGCAGGATCCTGAACCCGCGCGGCCTGAAGGGTCAGCTCTTCGGCGGATCGATGCTGGGCCTCGGGCACGCCAAGACGCAGCGCTGGGCCTACGACCAGCACTACGGCGTTGCGCTGGCGCGGCGGTTCTACCAGAACAAGCCGCCGACGATTCTCGACGCGCCGTTGAACTTCGAAGGCAGCGCGGTGGATCTGCCGGATCCGGAGACGCCGGTTGGCGTGCGCGGCGTCGGTGAACCTCCGGTCGGTGCGGCCTATGGCGCGATCATGAATGCGATCGCGGATGCGGTTGGCGACGAGGTCTTCCGTCGCTCGCCGGTTTCGCCCGACATCATCCTGAGCGCGCTCGAGAACAATGGGAAACGGACGCACGAGGCGCTCACGGCTCATATTTAGCGCGCCGTTGGGGCTGGGGCTTGGGAATCGGGGCTTCGGGATTGGGAATTCGGAATCAGGGACCAGGGATTCGGGATTAGAAAAACCAGGGATTCGGGTGTTGTGGCGGCGGGACTCATCCCCAAGCCCTGACTCCTGACCCCTGACAAGGAGCAAGCGATGGCCGTCATCCGAGACATCATTCCGGCATTCGAGCTCTACCAGCCCGCGAGCGTGGAGGATGCCCTGAAGCTGCTGGATCGGTATGGCACCGACGCTCTGGTGCTGGCCGGTGGCCTCGACAGCATGGACTGGCTGAAGGATCGACTGAAGCGGCCGAAGGCCGTCGTCGATCTCGGTCAGATCAAGGAACTGCGCGGGGTGAAAGAGGTGAACGGTGGCCTCGAGATCGGGGCGGCAACGCCGCTCACCGAAGTCGTGCGCCATCCGACCGTTCGCGACAAGTTCTCGCTGCTGATGGAGGCAGCCGAGCTCGTTGCCTCGCCCCAGATCCGCAATCAGGGCACGCTCGGCGGCAACGTCTCGCAGGATACGCGCTGCTGGTACTACCGAGGCGGCTGGAACTGCTACCGCGCCGGCGGCAACATCTGCTACGCCGATACGCCGACAGCCATCAATCGCGAGCACGCGATCTTCGACGCCGACCGCTGCGTCGCCGTCAACCCCTCTGACACAGCGCCCGCACTGGTCGCACTCGACGCGCAAATGGTGATTCGCAGCTCGAAGGGCGAGCGCGTCGTCAACGCCGAGGACTACTGGATCGGCCCGGGCATCGATATCACACGGATGAACGTGCTCGCGCCGAACGAACTGCTGGTCGCCATCCGCATCCCGGCCACCTTCGCGGGCGCGCAGTTCTACTTCGAGAAAGTGCGCGACCGCCAGGTGTGGGACTTCCCGCTGGTGAACGTGGCGGCCGCCATCAAGCCGAACGGCGGCAATATCGGCGAAGCACGCCTCGTCGTCAATGCGGTGTCGGCCACACCGAAGCGGCTGAAGAACGTCGAAGCTGCCGTTGCCGGCAAACCGCGCAATGAAGAAACCGCCAGGATTGCCGGCGACATGGCCGTGATAGGCGCCGTGACGCTGCGCCACAACGGGTACAAAGTGCCGCTCATGCGCAACCTGGTGAGGCGCGCGATTCGCGGGTCGGAGGGTGGTACATGGACCTCCTAAAGTGGGGACGGAGCCCATGGGGCGAGTGGGTCATGACCCACGTCTCATGGAATCTGTTCTGGGCGTCGTTGTTCGCGGGTATCCTGTTTTTCGTCGCCCACGCGAGCTACATGCTGTTCTCGGCGCATCGCAAGCGCGCGTCAGCAGAGACCGACGCTCTCGAGGCCGCGCGCAAGGATCTGCCGGCGAAAATCGAGCGGCACAACCTCACGGCGCGTCTGTTCCACTGGGTGATGGCGGCGGCGATGTTCGTGCTGCTCTTCACCGCGTTCTTGCCGGTCGTCGGCGTCAAATTCGCATGGGTGCGGTGGCACTGGATTGCCGGACTGGTCCTGACCGGATCGATCCTGTTCCATATCGTGCACGCGTCGTTCTTCCTGGACTTCTGGTCAATCTGGGTTGGTCCGAAGGATATTCCGGAGTTCAAGGCCGAACTCCTGCGCGAATTCGGCCATGATGTCCCTGGGCCAAAACCGGGGAAGTACCCGCTCGGGAACCGGCTGTACCACCTGGCCCAGGTGGTCGCGGGTCTGCTGGTGATTATCACGGGCGTCCTGATGATGTCCCGTATCCGGACGCCATTGTTCACGCGCAATCCATATTTGTTCAGCGACGCGGCGTGGGGCGTCACCTATGTCGGCCACGGGCTCGCCGGCGTCGGCATGGTGGGCCTTGTCATTGCGCACGTGTACTTTGCAGTGCGGCCCGACAAATGGTGGATTACCAAGTCGATGATCTTCGGCTGGATCACGCGCCGGCAATATCTCGAGCACCACGAGCCGACTCGCTGGCGCGTCGTCGGCGGTGGCTCGACCGCGAAGCCGGCGGGCCAGGCGTGAAGGGATTTCAGGCTCGAACGTCGATCTGAGCGCTGAACTTCCGACATGACCGCGGATGCCGCCGAGGCGCTGGCCGGCTTTCGGAGTCGCTGCAACACCATCGAAGAATCGTACGAGTTTTTCCTCGCGTACGCCTCACAGGGACTCTCAGCCGATCAGGCCAACGATCCCGGCCGTCAGGCGCGAGAGTACCTTCAGCGATGCGGCACCGCGCTCGACGGCCTTGGCGATGTCCTTACACAAAGCGTGGCCGGTCTCGGCGCCGAATCCGCTTCGCCGTACCGCGACTTCATTCGCGTGGTCGATCAGGACGCGCGAGCGGCACTGGCCGCCGTTCGCCTGGTGCTGGCGCTGCCATCAATCGGCTCCCAGGTGGTGGACAACCTCAACGCGTCGATCCACCTCAGAGCGTTGCTGACCGATCTGTTTCTGATCGATGAAGTACTGAAGGCTCGTCAGCGTTAGTTGAGAGTTGGGTCGGTAATCCCTCGCTACTGCGCTCCTGTTCCGTGCGGATGTTGCAGGTAATGCAGGCGCAGCAGATCCTTCCCGTAATCGTTGCCGTTCGGGGTGCGCACCACCGTGTGGATGTGCTCGTGGTTTGGTGCGTTTGGATCCCTTGCGTACTGCTTCAGGTTCGCCGGCACTTGATGGTCGAACTCGATCAGAACGACAGGGCTATGGACGCGGTAGTAGAAGACCGCGTCAGGGTCCGTCTGGCCGATCCACGCGAACCACGTGCGATCGAGATATCGCCGCACTTCGTCCATCTTCACACGTGCGTGACCATCGTCCATGTTGTCGATAAAGAGCGCAACGAGATCAAGCAGCTGTTTGCGCTGCGCATCGTTCATCTCCGACGCCCGCAGACCCGCATAGTCGAGGACGACGTTGTCCTTCCAGGCCTCGGTGAGGTTTTCGTTTCCCGTCTTCGAGAATCTGAGAATCGCCTTCTTTCGTTGCTCCGCGGTAAGCGCATTGATCAGAGACAAGCCGACGTTCTGCTCGTCCTGAAGGACGGTCGTTCCCTTGAACTTGCCGCCGTGCGCGGTGACCGGCTCCGAACCGGCGAAGAAGGGTGTCATGACAACCTGATCGCGCAGCACGAAATAATTGATGATCGCGTGATGCCCGTCGAGCTGCCATCCCCACGGCTCGGTCGCTGATGGCCGACCCATCACCGTGATGTGGTAGCGCCATTCTCCGTAGCGATCGAAATCGTTGTCGTTGAGCTCGCCGAGTGTGTAGTTGAGCCGCATGATGTCGCGGGTTTGTCTCAGGCCCTTTGCACTCAGCGACGCGCGGAGCAATCCGAACGCGATCTCCCGCTGCGCGTCGGTCAGTTCGAGAAAGCTGACGCCCTGCCGGACGTAAAAGTCCTGGTTCATCCACTTCCGCCATTCGGGATCGTCTACGGCGAAGAGGCTCTTGGTTCGTTGCGGCGGGGTCAGCGACGCGAGAAACGCTTCCGCAGCTTTGCGCACGGGCTCGGTGGAAACGCCGGTCGAGCGCACGCCGAACAGCCCCGATTCCACCTGGCCGTTCGTGGTGATGCCTTTGTAGGGCTCCGACAATCCGGCTTCTTCCGCCGCAACCGAGCGCTTTCGAAAATCTTCAACCCGCTGCCTCAGGAATTCCGGTGTTCTTGCCGCCGGCTGCATCTGTGACAAGGCTGGTTGAAAGAGTACGGCCGCCAGGAACACCACCGAGAGCAGCGCAACGACAGCAACGCGACGCATATTTCCTCCGATGTGGAAGTGTACGCGATCACGCGAAAAGTCCAACCTGTCCGCCCGTGTGCCAGAACAGCATCGTCTGATTCGCGGCGAATCTTCGCTCGCGAATGTACGCAATCAGGCCGGCCATCGCTTTGGCAGTGTAGGTGGGGTCCAGAAAGATCGCTTCGGTACGCGCCGCCAACTCGATCGCCTCGCGTGACGCGTCGGTCGGCACGCCGTAGCCATCGCCGACGAATCGATCGTCCACTTCGATGGCGGTCCCCGATTCGAGCGCCTGCTTTGCGTCTGGCAGCACCGTCGCAATGCCTTTGACGATGCCGTCGATATCTGTCTGCAGCAGAGGTGCGGCCTCGTCTGCGCTGATGCCGATCACACGCGTCGACAGTCCAAGCAGCCGACAGCCGGCCACCAGGCCCGCCTGCGTGCCACCGGAAGAAGTCGAGTGAACGATGACATCTGGCGGCGGCATCTGATCCAGAAGCTCGGCGACAGCGTGGACATATCCGAGCGCGCCCAGCGGCGTCGAGGCGCCGATTGGGATTACGAACGGACGCCTCCCTTCACGCCGGAGCCGATCTGCGATTTCGTCCATCTTTGGCGATCGATCATCACGCGACGACACATATACGACGTCGCCACCCAGCAAGCGATCGAGCAGCGCATTGGCCGTTGGACGTGTCGGCGGCGAACCGTTCGCGACAAGGACCGCCCGCATTCCCAGCTTCGCGGCGACCGCGGCCGTTGCGCGTGCGTGGTTCGACTGCAGCCCGCCAGCCGTGATCAACGTGTCCGCACCTTCTGCGTTCGCTCGCGCTGCGACGAACGCCAGCTTTCGTACCTTGTTGCCGCCAAACCCGAACGCCAGCGCATCGTCCCGCTTGATCAGCAGATGCGCCGCGGGCACGCCAAGCTGCGCGGCCAGACGCGGCATCGGTTCGACGAGTGACGGTGTCGACACCAACGGTAACGTTGGGAATTGCGCGAGCAGCTGACGCAGTTCGGAAGGGAGCACACTGTATAGTACATTTCAGAGTTCGGCCTTCAGACTTCAGATTGGCCAGCGAAATCTGAAATCACTCTGAACGCCGAACGCTGAATTCTGAAATGAATTTGCTCGAATCGCTACGGTCAGGCTCGCCCGTGGTCGCTACGGAGCTGCGGCCCCCTCGAGCCGAGCTCGCGGCGGCCGAGGGCATGGATGCGTGGATCGACACGTATCACGCGGTGCATCGTTTGACGCGCCAAGGTACGTTTGTGTTTCTCACCGACAGCGCCGTCGGATCGCAGGAGGAGGACAACCTCCGGCACCTCGTTACGAATCTTGGCCGCGACGTTCCACGCGAACGCATCGTGCCGTTCCTGACGGCCAAGCATTCGCTCGACTACTGCGTGTCGTACGCCGAGCGCGCGCGGCAGCACGGGTTTCCGTCGCTTGTCGTGTTGGGCGGTGACAGGTCCGTCGGCGCACCCAGGTCGGTCGAGCACGCGTGGCAACTGCGCCAATTGCTGCGCGAGCGCGGAAGCCCGCTCGCACTTGGCGGCTGGGCAAATCCACACGCGGATCCGGATCGGCAGGCTGCGTACCTCGCGGATTCGAATTTCAACGCCGAGTTCTATCTCACGCAGGTCGTCAGCCATTACGACGCAGAGAAGGTCGAGCGGTTCGTAAAAACCACCGAGCGCCATGGCATTGCCATGCCGGGACTCTTCGGCATCTTTTTCTATCGGAGCTCCAACCCACGAACCCTCGGGGCGCTTCAGAGCTTCCTGCCGGTTCCCGTCGAAGGGCTCTCGCAAGATTTCGCATCAGGCGCGAGCCCGGAAGACGTCTGCGCGAAAACGATCCAGGCCCTCACCGGTGCCGGAGTGCGGCATTTCTATATCAGCAATCTACCGATCGGCCGGGCGCAGCAGGTGCTGGCCCGGATTCTCGAGAAATCGTCCAGCCCGCATCTGATACGCTGACGGCCACCATTCGGATCTGCCCAACGGCCTCCTGCCATCCTGCCGTCATGCGAATTCTGCTACGCTGGATCGATGGCCAGCTACATCGACAGCGTTCCCATGTCCGGCATCATTCGCATCCGCGACATGATGTATTCCGTCAAGAACCCATTCCGCTTGGATCAAGGCGACGTCAGCTTCGACGCGCCCGACACGGTCAAGTCTGCGATGGCGCGCGCGATCGCCGAAAACAGGACTCACTATCTGCAGACGACCGGCGTGCCCAGGCTGCGCGAGCTGATCGCGGCCAAGCTGCGCGCGAAAAATCAGATTCCGGTTGGCGACGACGACGAGGTGCTGGTCACCAACGGCGGGATCCACGGCCTGTATATCGCTTTCCGATCGCTGCTCGAACCCGGCGACGAAGTGATCGTTCCCGATCCCAAATGGCCGCCGGCGGCCGGCAACGCGCTGCTCGCGCATGGGGTTACAGTGCCATGCCCGCTGCGCGAATCGAACGGGTGGCGGTACGACTTCGACGAGCTCGAGTCGAAGATCACGCCGAGGACGCGCGTGCTCTATCTGAACTCGCCGAACAATCCGACCGGCGGCGTGTTGACGCGTACCGACATCGAGCGCCTGGCTGCGATCGCCGAGTCGCACAACCTGTGGGTGATCTCGGACGAGGCCTACGAGGACGTCGTCTTCCAGGGCGAGCACGTCAGCATCGCGTCGCTGCCGGGTCTCTACGACCGTACGATTCCCGCCTACACGTTCAGCAAGTCGTACGCGATGACCGGTTTGAGGCTCGGGTACGTCGCGATCAAGGATTCGGCGATGCGCGAACGCGCGAAGAAAGTGCTGTTTTACACCGCGAGCAACGTCGCGTCGATCGTGCAATTCGGCGGGATCGGCGCGCTGGAAGGCCCGCAGGACTGCATCGAGGAATATCGGACCGAGCTGCGCGCGCGGCGGGATTTGTTCTATCGAGGCATCGCCGATCTGGGCAGCGACATCTTGTCAGGAACGCCGCCGGCGGGAGCCTTCTACGCCTTCCTGCGGATCGGGCAAGAGGCCCGAGAGTTCCTGGGCGGGGGCGAATCGATCTCGTGGCAGCTGACGGAACATCTGATCAGGAACGGCCGCATTGGGTGCGTGCCAGGCGTCGACTTCGGCGCGATCGGCGAAGGCTACGTCCGCTTCTGCTTCGCGCGCGATCGGAAGGAATTGACCGGCGCGCTCGAGTCTATGAAGACGTTGTTTGCAAGTCAAAAATCCGAAGTCTGAAGTCAGTCGGACGCCCACCGTACTTCCGACTTCTGACTTCCGACTTCTGACTTCCGACGGCTCAGTCCGGAGACATAGGTAACAAAGTTGTCCGGAGACATAGGTAACACTTTTCGCCACTGTTTCGCTGGAGGAAGCGATGCCGTGGCATGGAGTGTCGCCTATGGATTTGCGCCTCGCATTCGTTCGTGAATTC
>JBKPDW010000152.1:0-9130 GCA_046728115.1 Acidobacteriota bacterium
ACCGTTTCGTGAGTGTGAATTTCCCGTCACGGTTCTCAGGGTCTGACAAGTGCCACGTTCCGCTTACCGCGGTGGCCGATTCATTCACCTCGCCCGTCAGTGTCGCGGTCTGGCGCCCATCCCGGCCTGCCTTGAAGCGCAACGTCACCCGCCGTTCCTCCAGCTCGCCCGTGATGACCGGATCATCATCGCGGCAATTCAATGTCAGCTCTCGCCCGCTCTGCTTCAGTGTGCAGTCGTACTCATCGATATGATCGCTGAAGTCAGGCTCCCACCGCAGCGTCCAGGTACCGGCCAGATCCACACTGCCAGCGACAATCGAGGTGAACACAACCACTGCCGTTAGTGCCAGCTTCATAGCTCTCCTCGGTTACGACGGTTCCCGTTGCATTACGGTCGGCGTGCACAGTTTGCTGCCAAACTTCCCCGCAAGCTGCCGGTCCCCTTTTTGCGGCGGGAGGTCGCCGCGACGATCTTCCTGAACGCAAATTCAAGAAATGTTCAGATGCATGCCAACGGAGGGCTCGGCTACTATTGGGCAGATCGTTGGCCAGAATCGAAGATCCGGCAATCGTTTTTTCCGGGTTTCTTGGGGGCAGATGAAATGCTCGGCCGGGGTGGTCGTCTCGTATCCGGCGCCGTCGTGCTGTTTCTTGGATCCGTCGCGTGGTCCCAATGCTCGAAAGGCGCAGCGCCGTCCCGGCAAAGTCCAGCGATGACGCCGCTTCTCGGCGAGATGAAAGCGGTCGTCTCGGTGAAAGAGCTGATGGCCGACATGATCGATCCCATCGCCGACAACATCTTCGACGCTGTCTGGTGGGAGGACACGAAGAACGGCTCGATCGAGCACCGTCCGAGAACCGACGAGGACTGGGAGAAGATCCGGATTGGGGCCGTGACGATTGCCGAGGGGATCTACCTGCTCAAGGTGCCGCGTCCGTTCACGCCGCCCGGCGACGTGAACGACAGTGTCGGCCCGAACGCGCCGGAACTCTCGCCGATCGAGATCAAAGCGAAGCTCGACAAAGATCCAGTCCTCTGGGAAGCCAAGATCGAAGCGCTTCGAAACGTCGCGCTGGCCACGCTGGATGCCGTCAATCGGAAGGATATCGATGCGGTCTTTCAGGCAGGTGCCGATCTCGACGTCGCCTGCGAAAACTGTCACCTCGAATTCTGGTACCCCGGCGACAAGGAGACCGTTCTGAGGGAACGACAGGCCCGCGCGACATTCGCAAAGCCCGAGACATCTCGAGCCGCGGCGGCGTCAAGGAAGTAACGCCCGTCAGTGGACGCTCGCGCGCGCCGTACGCACACGCGGCGCGCCGCCTTCCGCTTCGGTCCACGCGAACAACAATTCGTCTCCGCTGCGTGCCACGCGCGGATATCGTGCGCCGCTGGAGTCACCAATTCGCACTGCCCTGCCACGCCGTCCGGCCGCGTCGATCAGTCGCACCATGAAGGACGATCGCTCGCCAGCGGCCTCGACCCACGTGACCGCCGCCGAATGAGCGCCGAGCAATTCGACGCCGACGCGACCAATCGAGGCGGTATCGTCGACACGCACCGGAGCGGCGAACGTGCGACCCGCGTCGCGGGAGAACGCCACCAACGTGCGTCCCATTCCGTCCTGTGCCGTAAACCATGCGACGGCGACATCGCGATCCGCCGCGCTGATCGCCGGGCCATTCACCGGGCATCCATGGATCATCCAGCCATCGTGGTGCACCGCGATTGGCTGTGTCCAGCGGTCGTTGACGAGCCGCGTCACGTAGATATCGCGGATCTCGCCAGCGGAGCGGTTCCGATACGCGACGATGATGCCGTCTGCGGTCCGCGCTGCGGCGGTTGGACAGCACTCGCAGACGCGAGCGTCGACGACCACTTCTTTCAGCTGCGTGCCCGCCGTGTCGAATGTCGTGGCCCTCAGAGCCATGTTGCCGACGCCCTCGGGGGCATCGGGCTTGATTGCCCGACCGTCCAACCACACCAGGCCGAGACCTGAACCCGGAACCTGGAACAGCGAGGCGAATCCATGCTGCGTTTCGGTATGGTCGTGATGCGGATTGACTGGCGCAGACCATGTGCGGCCATCGTCCCTCGACCATGAGATTTGTACCGTGTACGCTTCCGGATCCGGACCGGCCATTTGCAGCCACTGGGCTACGAGGCTGCCGTTTGCGAGACGACGAATTGACGGCACATCGGAAGCATTCACCATGAAATCGTCGCCCGACGCGGCCGTTCGGACGTCGGTCCAGCCGGATCCAGTCCGCTCCGTGAATTTCAGCGCCGTGTGCTTGCCTGCAAGCTCCAGCCAGCTCAGAATCGTCCGGCCCTGCGCCGTGGTCATCTGCGGCTCGGCACTGTTCGGTCCCGCTGGCGAGACTGCCGGCTCGAGCGTGACCGCCAGATCCGCATTGCCCAACTGCGCCTCCTTGTCGGACGATGGAGGCAGCAGTGCCGCGAGGGCAATGACGGCGGTCCAAACAGATTTCATATAGCCGGCGATTATAGCGGCTGCGTTTCTGACACATTTTTCAGGATCTGTTCAGATGCGCGCCCGGTGTCAGGTCGGTTACGATGGCACTGGACGTTCAGGAGGTGGAACCGTGAGACGCTTGTTCTTCAGCCTTCTGGGTATCGTCGCATTGTCCGGTGCGACGCCCTACGCGCACCATTCCTTCGCGGCGACCTACATCGTGGACGAGGAGGTCAAGATCGAAGGCGAAATGGTGTCGTTCATGTTCCGCAATCCGCATTCGTTCGTCCACGTGGAGGCGCCGGACCCGCAAGGGCAAGTGCAACGCTGGGCAATCGAGTGGGCCGCGGCTGGTCAGTTGAACGGCATCACGCACGACACGCTCAAGCCAGGCGATCACGTGATCATCACAGGGAATCCGGGGCGCACGGCCGAAGATCATCGGCTCCGCATGCGCAGCATCTTCCGTCCGAAGGACGGCTTCAAGTGGAGCGGCAACTTCCAATAGAAGCCGCATGACCGGATAGTCGGGTCGTGGCCCGACTATCCCACGCTCTGGGGCGCCGCCCCCATCAGGAGAGACACATGAAGCGTTGGACGACGCGGCCGATGATCGCGGTCGCGGGAATGCTGTTCGTGTGGCTGCTCACTGCCGTCATCGCCGCGGGACAGCAGCCGCAGATGTCGGACGAGGCATTCAAGAACATTCAGGCGCTGAAAGGAATCCCTGTCGACGAATTCATGGGAACGATGGGCCTTTTCTCGGCAGCGCTCAGCATGTGCTGCGGCGACTGTCACACCGGCGCAGGCACGTCCAATCCCAAGTGGGAAGACGATCCGCCGCGCAAGCGGACGGCGCGCCGGATGGTGCAGATGGTGGACACCATCAACCGCGCGAATTTCAACGGCCGTCATGTCGTCACGTGCTGGACCTGTCATCGCGGCCAGCCGCGGCCGGCCGCCACACCTTCGATGGATCGGATTTACGGCGAGCCGGTCACTGAACCGCCCGATGTCCTGCCCACCGCGACGTCCGGCGTGCCAACCACCGATCAGATCCTCGACAAGTACATCGCCGCGATGGGCGGGTCGCGTTTAGCCGGTGTCACGAGTCTCGCAGCGAGGGGTACGAGCATCGCGTACGGAGAAGTCGGCGCCGGCGACTCCGCCGAACTGTACGCCAAGGCGCCGAATCAGCTCGTCACGGTCGTGCATCAGCGCGACGGCGACATGAGCCGCGTGTTCGATGGCCAGAACGGATACTTCATGCTGCCGCTGACGGTCGTTCAGGTGTATCCGTGGACCGGCGGCGCGATCCAGGGCGCGAAGCTCGAAGCGCAGATGATCTTCCCCGGCCGGATCAAGGACTTCCTGACCAACTGGCGCATGAGTTTCCCGATCACGCTCGACGGCCACGACGTCGACGTCGTGCAGGCGAGCGGCGCCGACAATCTGCTCGCCACGCTGTATTTCGACAAGCGGTCCGGGCTGCTCAACCGGATGATCCACTCTCGCGTGTCGGCCGTCGGCCGCGTGCCGACGCAGATCGACTTTTCGGACTACCGCCCGGTCGACGGCATGATGTTCCCGTTCAAATGGAGCTACGCCTGGGTGAGCGGACGAGAGGAGTACACGTGGACCGACGCGCAATCGAACGTCCCGATCGATGACGCGAAGTTCGCGAAGCCCGTGCCGCGATCGCGGTAGCGCGCGGCGGTTCCGGTCGAGCCCGCCTCGCCGCCCGACTGCTGCCCGCGATCGAAGCGGTCGAAAATGCGCGGCACCGCTTCGGGTGCGACGCCTGCCTCACTGTCGGTCACATCGATCGCCGGACCGCCAGGCGCGTCCAGGATTCGGATCCGGATGTGTCCTCCCTGAGGGGTGTACTTGATCGCGTTGTCGACGAGGTTGATTAGCGCTTGGCGCAGCACCAGGCGATCGCCGATCCCACGGCCGGTCCCGCCACGCTCGATGGCATTCGACTGCTGCTTCTCTTCTGCGAGCACTCCCAGATGTGACACCACATCCTCGGCGAGCTCCGGCAGATCGACGATATCGAAGGTCGTTTCACTAAACCGGCCTCGGCGCGCGAGAGCGTCAGCAGTCGATCGACGAGATGCGAGAGCCGGTCAGCCTCTTCGAGCATGCTGCCGATCGCCGAACGGCACGCGGCACCGTCGCACGGCTCGTGCACCACGACCATCGCGCCGACGTACCAAATGGTGAGTCGGAGGCGAACGCTGGCGCGCGTCACGGCTCGCCCTCGCGCACCACGAATCCGACACCGCGGACCGTGTGAATCAGCTTCACCCGATGATCGAGATCGATCTTGCGGCGCAGCCGCCCCATGTGGACGTCCATCACGTTGTCGAGCGGCACCGATCGTGCCGCTTCCTTCCAGACGTCCCTCGCCAGCGAGTCGCGCGACACAATCTGGCGCTCGTGTACCATCAGATAGCGGAGCAGATCGAACTCGCGCGCCGTCAGGTCGATCGGACAGCCGGCGCGCGTCACCGTCCGGTTCACCACGTCGAGATCGAGATCGGCCGCAGTCAGGCGCAGGGGATCGCCGGTGCGGCCGCGCCGTGCCAGGGCGCGAAGCCGCGCGAGCAGCTCCGCAACGGCAAACGGCACGAGATAGTCGTCGGCACCGCTGTCGAGGCCACGAACGCGATCGTCGAGCGTGTCGCGCGCCGTGACGAGCAGGATTGGTGCCTTGACGCCCCCTTGACCGCAGCGTGGTGAATATCGTCAACCCATCACGGCCCGGGAGCATCGAGCAGGATCGCGTCGAAGACCTCGGTCGTGGCGCGAAAGAAGGCGCCTTCGCCGGTCCGCTCCAGCGTCACGTCGTACCCGTCCCCTTCGAGCCCTTCGCGCAACGCTTCGGCGACCTTGTGTTCGTCCTCGAGGACCAGCACTCTCATAGATCCCAAGACAGGCTGGGCGTGACAGCTACTCTGGCGGATCGCACGCGCGTCGACGTCTGCAGTGATTCTAAACGCGTGGTCAGACTGCGATCACGACGCCCGGCACGGCGTCGGCCGCCACGTGGACCCATCCGGCAGCTTCTTGAAATGCGTGCTCGTGAAGAATCGGCCACTGAGATACTGGGGGTCCTGCACGATCGTCGTGACAACGAGCCAGACGTCGCCGTTGTCCTCGGGTCCGAGCACATTGAAGTGCTCGGTGAGGACGGCGTTGGCGCTGAACGGCACGCCGTTCTTGCGTAGATAGCCGGGGCGAATCCGCATCGTCACGACTTTGAGCGCGCCGCTGGGTTTGGGCGGCGGGCCGCCGAACATTCCACCGCGGCCTCCGACTTCCCACTGGGCGATTGACTGCCCTTGCCACGTCGGCTCGGCGGCGGCCGGCATTCGGTCGGTTGACTGGCCGCGGTCTGGCCCGCCGAACACGAGCCGGCGCGTCTGCGTGCCGGCCTCGGTGTCGATACGCAGGACAGCGTCGTTTTCCCATGTGATATGGATGCGTCCCGGGACGCGCATAACGGCCGGCGCGGCGTATGCCCGGCATGCTTCGCCCGACGCCTCATCGCGCTGCGGATCCCATGTGTTCGCGATACGGCGTCCTTCGGCGTTCAACGGCACGCTGTCGACGTCGCCCTTCGCAGGCGTCACCATGCGCCAACGCCAATCCTCGGTGACGATCGACACCCAGTAGCCGGTGAAATCCTTCGGCGCGATCCCACGCGGACTCTGCGCCGGCTGCTGGCCGCGTTGACCGCGCTGCGCCACCAGCGGACCAGACGCAAGGGCCGATGCGACGAGCACGAGGCCGGCAATCCGCCAATTCATCGCTGAGCGGCGATGCATTTCGAAGTGATGTTGCCGATTTTGTCGCGGAAATCCGGATACATCGTTTCCGCGCCGCCGCGCGTCGCCTCGACCGGAAACCCGCACCGCTTCGCAAAATCCTCATTGGCGGTGCTGACGCCCGGCAGCGTGTTTGGAACCACGCCGCGGGGGCGTTCCACTTCTTCGACGACCTGACACGGATACGGCGGTACCCATTGATGCAGATCCAGCTCGTAGTCGGTCGTCCGGATGAACGGTTCCGTCAGGTAAACCGGATCGGTGACGATCGCCGCCACTGTCAGCACATCGCCCCGCAGCATCCAATGTTCGGTCAACGTGGCCACGTCGCTTCGCGGCAGGCCGTTGCGGCGGAGATACCCTTCCTTCAAATGAGTGGTTGTGATCGTCAACACATCGCCGTCCCAATGGCCAGTCGAGAACCCCGCCCAGGTGTGAGGCGCATTGGGCGACGGATGCGGACGCCCATCCATGTAGATGGCGCGATCGACCGAACGCAGCCACTCGGCGTGCCACGCGACGACCTGCCGCGACACGGGATCCACTTCCTTCGAGATCCGCAGCGGCGACGGTCCGCGCCAGATGTAATCGGCAGAATGCGGCCGACACTGCCACTCGGGCAGCGTCTGGACCGACGCTTCCCACGAGAGCGCTCGCAGCCGTGCGGCGTCGCTGATGGGAATGCCGAGATAGTCGCCGAGTTCGGGACCAGGCACGCGCTCGGGCTCGTCTTCGTGAAAGCGCGGCGCCCATTCACCGGTGAAGTCAACGCCACCTGGCGTCGATCGCTGCACCTCGTCATCGTATTCGACGAGCGACGCCGCCGATTGAGCGGACGCCGTTTGACGCGCTGACGCGGTTGGGCGCGCCGGCCCACCGCCCCGAGACTGCGCGATCAGCGACATCGACAGCGTAGCGGTGACGATCACAGAGAGGGTGAGTCGGCCGGAGGGCATGGCGGAACGAACTTCGGCGAGTATACTTAGCGCTCCGCGTTTGTCAACAGACTGATATGTCACGACGACAGCTCTGGACCATCGTGTTGTGCGGCGTCGTCGTCGTGCTCGACGGCTTCGACACGCAGTGTATGGGGTTCCTGGTTCCGGTCATTTCCGAGAACCTCACCATCCCGCTGCCGATGTTCGGCCCTGTGCTATCGGCCGCGTTGGTCGGCCTGATGATCGCCGCGATGGCGAGCGGCCCGATCGCGGATCGCTGGGGCCGCCGCTGGGTGGTCATCGTCTCCGTATTCGTGTTCGCGCTGTTCGCGCTGTTGACCGCACGGGCCAAGACGCTGCAGGAGCTCGTCCTGCTTCGTTTTCTCACAGGGCTCGGTCTGGGTGGCGCACTGCCCAATGCGGTGGCGCTCACGTCCGAGTACACGCCCAAGCGACTCCAGCCGGTCGTCATCGGCGCCATCTTCGTGGGCATGCCTGCCGGGGCAGTCGTTGCGAGCCAGGCTGCCGCGATCATGATTCCGCGGTGGGGATGGCGATCGATCTTCGTGCTCGGAGGAGTTCTGCCGCTGACGCTGACCGCAGTGCTGATTGCCGCGCTCCCTGAGTCGACCGAGTGGATCGAGTCGCGAACCCGCGGCCGCGCGCCGGGACGGGAAGGGCTGCCGGTCAAGAATCTGTTCACCGAAGGGCGGGCGCTTGGGACGCTCCTGCTCTGGATCCCCTTCTTCATGAATCTGCTGATCCTGTATTTCGTGCTGAGCTGGTTACCGTCGCTGCTGCGCCAGTCCGGTCTGCCGGTGGCGGCCGGCGTCCAGGCGGTCGCGGCATTCAGCGTGGGCGGGATGATCGGGACGCTCACGCAGGGCCACATCATGCGGGTGACCGGCACGCGCATCGCTCTGGTGGCCGAGTTCGCACTGTGCATGGTGCTCATTCCATCACTCGCGTCGACCGCCTCCTCGCTGCCGCTGACCCTCGTGACCATTTTCATCCTCGGCATCGCTGTCCAGGGTGCGCAGGCGGGGCTCAACGCGCTCGCCGCGATGTTCTATCCGACGGCGATTCGCGCGACCGGCGTCGGATGGGCGTTGGGTGTCGGCCGCGTGGGATCGATCGTGGGACCATCGGTCGGCGGCGTGCTGCTCTCGCTCGAGTGGACGGCCGATCAGATCTTCATGGCCGGCGTCGCGCCCGCCTTGTGTGCCACCGCCGCCATCGTCCTTGCGAGCGTGCTGCCGCAGAAGGCCAATGCGTTTCAGATCGCGAACTGATATAACAATGATCCGTCGACGTCGGATACGACGCGGCAACCTCGATGAAACTTTGCCGATTCAATGAGGGCCGTCTTGGAGTGGTCGACAGCGACCACGTCTACGACGTGACGGCGGCGCTCGACGTCCTGCCCGCGTACCGTTACCCGCTGCCCGAGTACGATCCGCTGATTGCGAACCTCGACGCGGTGTGCGCCCGCGCCGACGACCTCGCACGATCGGCGCCGGCGACGGCAGTCCGATCGGTAAAGCTGCTCAGCCCGGTCGCCAATCCCGGCAAGATCGTGTGCGCGCCGGTCAACTACCAGAAGCACCTCGAAGAAGTGCGCGACAACGCGGCGCTCCATCACAACAACTCTGCGACGATGGCGCCCATTCACAGCACGGGCCTGTTCCTGAAAGCGCGCAGCGCCCTGGTCGGCCCGGGCGAAGGGATCGCGCTCCGCAAGGTCGATCGCCGCAACGATCACGAAGTTGAGCTCGCCGTCGTGATCGGCAGACGTGCGAACAACGTCGCGGCGGCGGACAGCTACGCCTACGTGGCGGGATACGCCATCGGGCTGGACATTACGATCCGCGGGCCAGAAG
>JBKPDW010000153.1:0-31672 GCA_046728115.1 Acidobacteriota bacterium
TCGCGAGGCAGGACAAACCCATTCAGCACGCCGGTCACATTGCCGTGATGCGTTGCGATTTCGAGGTACTCCACCGTCCACTGCCGTGTGGGACCCGCGATTACGATTGCATGCTCGACGTCATTCCACTCCCGGACCACACAGTCGACGCGATGCGTACCGGCCGGCACGTTTGGCTCGCACACGGTACGTCCGTCGACACGAATCGAAAAGCGTTGGATCTCGGTAGAATCGTGATGGATGCGCGCAATGAAGGCGAATGGCGCGCGCAGTCGTTTTGCACCTTCGTCGCTGGTGCTCGTTTCGACGACGCCAGCCGTCGCCGAGATCGGCGTTTGCACCAACTTCATGCGGGCGGCGTCGAACTCGATGAACACGTCTCGGGCAAGGACCAGGGCACAGATCCCACCCAGAAGACTGACCCTCAGCCATGGCTTCGCGATGTTTTCCGGATTCACGCGGAACATGTGGCCGCGGTGCTCACGCCCGCTGAACGACCTTCGGCAACCAGCGATGGCCGCCGAGATAGCAGACACTCTTCGGGAATTAGTGGACGCTCAGTACGCAGGCCGAGCGGGGCTCAACATTGCGCACACGCGCTCCGTGCCGCCGTCCGCCCATCCGCTACTGAAGGAAGCCCGTCACGTTTCGCTTGGGCACGAATCCAACGGGGATGCGTGTGACCTCCCTCATGGACTTGATATCGACCACCGACACGTCGTTCGTCACGGGATTGGCCACATACGCCGTCTTCGAGTCAGGCGTGAGCGTCACCCAACCCGCTCCTTTACCGCCAAGTTCGGCGGCACCCAGCACTTTCAATTCGGGAAGCGAATAGGCGTACAGGAAGTTGTTCAGCCGGCTGCACACGACGAGCGTCTTGCCGTCAGCAGTCACCGCCATGCCGTGCGATGGATCGGACCCTTCCGGAACGGTGGCCTTGCCAGGCGGCAGTTCGGGATTCTTGATGCGATTGATTTCCTTTCGTGTCGCAAAATCCACGACGGCGAATCCGTTGAAGCCCGTCAGCTGCACGAAAATCCACTTCGTCGAGCCGTCGGCATTGGTGTTGAACGCCATCGGCCGGATCCCGAGGTCCATCTCGAGCGTCCAGGCAGGCTGGTCGGTCTCGGCATCAATCACATTGATCGTCTTGCTCTGAATGGATCCGGCCACGACGTATTTCCCGTCCGGCGTGACGTACGCATTGTGGATCGTGCCCTTCGTCGGAACGGTCTTGATCCGCCGGAGTGAGGCCGTGTCGATCACGTCGACGCCGCCCGGCTGCTGAATGATGCCTACGTAGACGCGACGACCGTCTTTGCCGACCGCCATGTTGTTCGGATGTCCGCTCAACGGAACGCGGGCAACGACCTCGAGCGTCTTTGCGTCGACCACGTCGAGCGTGCTCTCGGCTTCGTCGCTGACGTAGATGCGGCTGCCGTCCGGCGCGACGCCAGCGCCATGGCTCACTTCGATTCCCGCGATCACACCGACCACTTTGTTCGCGACCGGATCGATGATGTGCACATTGTCGCCGGCGCTGTTGGTCTGGATGATCCGGACCTTCTTCTGTGCGGTCAGCGTCGTCGTGCAGAAAGTGATCGCGGCCAACACGCCGAGACATGAACGCATCACGTGTGTCTTCGTCATACGCGTCAGCTCCTTATGGCTTCGTCGCCGTCTCGCCCATCACCCAGGCCTTGAGCGTCTGCCACTCCTCGTCGTTCTGCGAACTCCAGTGTTTCCCGCCGCTGTGATAGAAGTCGCCGCCGGCCGCTTCAGCGAGAGGATGCACGAGGAGCCTGCTCCTCAGGCTTCCCGGCGCGACAACGCGCCGGACCGCCTCGAAATTCTTGCGCGAGTCCTCGTCGGTCCAGGTCGTCGCTCCAGGGGCGAGGGGTTGCAGACGGAGCGGCGTGCCAGATCCGTGACACGCGATGCAACGGGCATGGCCAGGACGCTTGGCCACAAAAATGGGTTGAACCTTCGTCTTGAAGAACTCGTAATCGAGGGACCCGGTTTGGCCTGACAGCGTCGACATCATCGTCAGACAGAGCAGACCCGCGAGGGCCGGACGCATGGGAACCTCCTCACGACCCGAGACTTCAAGGTTGACCGCCCACATCCATGGTCGACGTAAAGCCGTTCGTCCCCGAATGCCTGAACGTGTGCGACGCGCTGGTATGCGTGTGCGACACCGAACGGTACTGCGTGTAGTCCTGATACGCCGGGCTCGGGAGGTTCATCACCTTCACCGGCTTTCCGCCAAATCCCCGCATCACGTCCATCTCGACCGACGAATCCGGACCGGAGAACGTCACCTTGCTCTCGGTGATGTTCATCGTGATCGGCGCTTTCGTGAACGAGAGCATGCCGCGGTGGAAGCTCGCGAATGCAATCGGCATCAACGCTTCGACCGCCGCCATTTGCCGATCGCTCACCTTGTCGCTCACGTAGATCTTCGACCAGGTGCGCATCGTGAACGTGACGAGGAATGTGACGCCTGCGAGATCGACGTCCTCGTAGTGGCCCGATCTGATGGAGATCAGCCGGTTGCCTTCGCACGGATTGCGATTCGGCTCGCCGCCGAAGTTGCACGGACACGAGATCGTGCAGCTGCAGCTCTCGGCGACCGTGGCGGTGATGTGCCAGTTCGGCGCGGCCGCGCGCGGCGGCGCGGTGACTGCCACGAGAACAATGGACACGGCAGCCAGAATGGTGCGCATGACCGCAAGGGTCTACCTTCTGGCACGCCGTGTCAAGGCACGCCTCGAGTCGAGGGGTTGACAGTGGTCGTGAGCGCGAATCTGTACGCGGGCTGGGCGCCCGTTCACCGGATCACGAACTTGCGTTTCTTGTTCGGCGTCGTTTTCTTCTTCGTCGTCGGCTTTGGCTCGAGCGAGCCGACATGGGCTTAGCTCATCTCGAAGTAGCTTTCAATTGGCGCCTTTGCGCTTTACTCGGGGATTGGTCGCCACCAGCCGTTCGTAGAGCTCGAGTGCAGCGGATCTGTCCACGTGTCGCCTCCCGTGGCAATCATGATCGCGCCAGCAATCGGCTCCTTCAACCGCGTTTTCCGGCCGATTTCGAAGCGATCTTGACATGTTACCATTAAGTCACATATCGTGGAGGCCATGGACGCGGTGTTCAAGGCGTTAGCGGATCCGACACGCCGGAGCCTGCTCGACGCGTTGTTCAAGCGGGACGGCCAGACGCTCGGCGCGCTAGAGCGCCGGCTCACCATGACGCGCTTCGGCGTCATGAAGCATCTCCGCGTGCTGGAGGACGCGCGGCTCGTGGTAACGAAACGGCTGGGCCGCGAGAAGCTGCACTTCCTGAACCCCGTGCCCATACGCCTCATTCACGACCGATGGATCGACAAATACACCGAGCCGATGGCGGCGATGCTGAGCGGACTCAAGAAGGAAATCGAGGAGGGACTCATGGAGAAGGTATTCGAGATCTACATCAAGACGACTCCGGAGCGCCTGTGGCAGGCGATCACGGATCCGGACATGAGGCGGAAGTACTCGTTTGGGGTTGGCGTGTTCTCGGACTGGAAGCCGGGATCCTCCTACGTGGCCCGCGCGACGGACATGACCGCCGCTCCGGACATGGCGATCGCAGAAGGCGAAAACGTCGAGGTCGATCCACCGCGTCGTCTCGTGCAGAGTTTCAGAGCCCTCTGGAGCGACGCCGTGAAGCGGGAGGGAACGTCGAGAGTCACGTGGGAGATCGAGCGGGTTGGCGATTCGTGCCGCCTGACCGTTTCACACGATCAGCTGCGCGACGGCGCGAACGCCGAGCTGTACGGCGGCTGGCCGATGATCCTGTCCGGGCTGAAGACGCTGCTGGAAACCGGTCAGATGCTCACGACGCCTGGCTCACTCCAGTACCTGCGGCCACAGCCGACGGCCTGACGGTACGCCGTGGCGGCCGCCTCTATACTGGAACTCGATGACGACTCCGACGATCGAAACGCCGCGCCTGATCCTGCGGCCTCTGGCGCTCGAGGACGCGGATCAGGTGCAGGAACTGTTTCCATGCTGGGAGATCGTGAAGCTCCTCAATGCCACGGTGCCGTGGCCATACCCCCCTGATGGTGCGCGCACGTTCCTCCGTGATGTCGCCCTGCCCGCGATCGCACGCGGCGACGAATGGATCTGGACTCTTCGGCTGACAACCGATCCGTCGCGCATAATCGGGAGCATCGGGCTGAAACGGTCCGAGGACGAGAACCGCGGCTTCTGGATAGGTCTGCCGTGGCATCGACAAGGTCTGATGACCGAGGCCGCAGACGCGGTAACCGGCTTCTGGTTCGACACGCTGAAATTTCCGGTGCTCCGGGCGGCGAAGGCCGTCACCAACGCCGCGTCGCGGAGGATCTCCGAGAAACAGGGAATGCGCGTCGTGGCTGTCGTGGAGCGCGACTACGTCTCCGGCCGTGCGAGGGCGGAGATCTGGGAAGTCACGGCCGACGAATGGCGTGCGCGCCGATCGCGCTCTCGCTCTATTCAAATCGAGGCCGGACGGATCGACGCCGCACGTGCCCTGCTTGCACGGCACCTCGACCGGACGCCGCTTGTGCGCGCGGAATCGCTCTCGGCACCGAATCGAGCGGTCTATCTGAAGAACGAAACGTCTCTCCCGACCGGTTCGTTCAAGGTCCGGGGCGCACTGTATTCCTTGTCGGTCAACCTCGAACGACGCGGAATCCGGGAGGTGATTGCAGCCAGCACGGGCAACCACGGCGCCGCAGTCGCGTATGCGGCGCGCGTGTTTGGAGTGCAGGCACGAATCTTTCTGCCGGAACGTCCCAATCCCGTGAAAGCAGCTCGAGTCCGCGAACTGGGCGCAGTCCTCGTGGAAACCGGCGGCGATCTCAGCGCGGCCATCGATGCCGCGCACGAGTACGCGTCCCGAACCGGGGCGTTCTTTCTCCATGACGCTGCCGATGCCGACATCCGTGTCGGAACGGCGACGATTGGCGCGGAGATCGTCGAGCAGCTTCCCTCGGTCGACGCGATCTACGTCCCGATGGGCGATACCGCGCTCATCCACGGCGTGGCGGCAGCTGCAAAGAGCCTCCGGGCTTCGATCGCCATCGTCGGCACGGTCGCGGCGAAGGCGCCTGCCTATTACCTGTCGTGGCGCGCGAGCAAAGTCGTTGAAACAGATACCGCCGACACGATTGCCGACGGTCTGGCCGTGCGCCGGCCGCTCGAACCAAACGTCACGGCCATTCGCGAGCTGGTGGACGAGATCGTGACCGTGACCGAGGACGAGATGCTGGACGCGATCGCGGTTCTCCGCTCTCGGGAGAACGTGCTCGCGGAGGCGGCTGGCGCCGCGGCTACCGCCGCCTTGATCAAGGCCTCTCGCCCGGCGGCAACGAGCGTCGCCCTCGTCACGGGCTGCAATATCCCCGCACACGTGCTGGCGCAGGTCGTCAGCAGGTCGGTTCGTTAGGACGTTTTCGAGTACGTCAGCGTGCGGGTCGTCGACTGACCGCCCGACTCCAGATCGCGCACCAGGGTCAGGGTGCCGCCGCTCACGCTGAGGACGTCGCGCCCCCAGTTCATGCCCTGTTTGAAATGCAGATGAAGTTTCGCGCCGTCCCAGTGCGCGCGCGTCTTCAACGCGTTCACATCGCCTTCCGGCGTGGCCATCGTCTTGTTGTCCAGCGTGTAAACGGCCTTTGCGGATCCGATCTGAACGACGATCTCCGAGTTGGTTTGCGTGATGACAAGCGTGTCCGGCGCCTGGCCCAGGATCGTATCGGCCAGCGGACCAGAGATTCCTCCGCCCCCGCGACCGCCGCCCCGCCCGGCGGCAACCGGCGGATCGACGGTCCCCAGCTTCCACGTACCGGCAAAGTTCGGGCTGTATTGAGCGGGCGACGTGATCGGAAGGGCGGCAACGAGGGCGGCGGCGATTAGCGGAATTCTGGTTGACATATCTTGTTTCACTCGCTCGCCTCAAGGACTCGCGCTCGCATGTTGCCTCGCTCGCTCACAAGCTCGCGAGACCTGTCCGCTACTGCAGGCTCGTACTGCTCGTCTTGGCCATCAGCGGCTGCGGCTTGTAGAAATGCGACGGATCCGCGCCCGTCCGCGGCTTGAATTTCTGCGATCGGCCGCCGAACACTTCGGCGGTGTACAAATTGCCTTCCGAATCCGCGGAAAATTCATGGACCGCCCAGAACAGACCCGGTGCGGTGCCGTGCGTGCCCCAGGCGTACACCAGATGGCCATTCAGGTCGTACTTGAGGAACTTGTCCAGCGGTCCTGAGAAGACCCACAAGAACTGATCGTCGCTGATGCGAATGTGGTACGGCTGCTGGATATTCGGGAACATGTCGAGGAACTTGCCGTTCTCGTCGAACACCTGGATTCGGCTGTTGGCGCGATCCGACACGTAGACGCGCCGGTTCCGATCGATCGTGATCGAATGCGGCGTGTTGAACTGTCCAGGGCCCGTTCCGCGCGTGCCCCACGTCATCAGGAACTTGCCGTTCTTGTCGAACTTCATCACGCGGGTATTGCCGTAGCCGTCGCTGACGAAGAATGTGCCGTCGGGCAGCCACGCAATGTCCGTCGGACGCTTGAAGTGCTTGTCGTCGTTGCCCGCTTCGTCACGCTCGCCGAGCGTCATCAGCAGCTTCTTCCCGTCGTTGGTGAATTTGAAGATCTGATGATGGATATCGTCGACGACCCACACGTTGTGTTCGGGATCGTACGGGCTGATCAGGACGGAATGTGGCCCGCGGCCGTCCTCGAACAGGTGATCCCACTGCGTCCACGACTCGACGGCTTTCCCGCTGCCGTCGACGATGACGATGCAGTTGCGAAATTCGGGAGTGGGCGTGGTGGCCTGCTCGTTGAACGATCCCCAGAAGCCGGTAAACCCGTTCGGAAGTTTGTCGGGCAGCTTCAGTTCGCCGCGATTGGCAATGAAGATGCGGTTGGGTGTCTCCGCAAAAATGCCGCCGGTGGATCCCCAGATGTAACCAGGTTTTGCGAACGCGAGCGGTTGGGGCCAACCCTGCGCGACATCGTACGGCCCGGTTCGATCGTCGCCGCCTTTTTCCTGGGCGATGGCTGGGAGAAACCAGAACCCGATCGCCGCGACAAGCGTGAACAGCGCACGCATGGAACCCTCCGGGTATTCGAGAGATGGTGGGTCGAATGCGGTCGGCATTATAACGTGCGAGACCGGAGCGACGGACGACGAACAATGCAGAGGCGGCGGGGCACGTCCTGCCTCTGCGTGCTAGCGAGCCGAGCGTTGTGGATCGTCTCCCTGTCCCTCCACCGGAGACTCGGCAAGCAGCTCGATATCGGGGTGCTGGCGCTCGAAGTACTGCAGATCCCACGCTGATGCGAACAGGATCGCGCGTCGACCCATGCGGTCCGTGGCGACGATGGACTGGCCGAGCGATGGCATCTTCAACTCGGCATCAGTCAGCCATCGAGCGGATGAGTAGGGAGCCGGTTCGATCTCCACGTCCACGCCGTATTCCGTACGCAGCCGGCTGGCGATGACATCGAACTGCAACGCGCCAACAACGCCGACGATCGGTTCGCGGCGTCCTCCCGACGCGAAGAAGACCTGCATCAACCCTTCTTCTTCGAGCTGCTGCAGTCCCTCGTCGAACTGCTTGTAACGCGTATCTTTCAACCGCACACGGCCGAAGTGCTCGGCCGGAAAGCGCGGAACGCCTTCGTATCTGAGGGGCCGACCGGCATGGAGAGTGTCTCCGATCGCAAACTGACCGGGATTGACCAGGCCGATGATGTCGCCGGCGTACGCCGCCTCGATCGTTTCGCGGTCACGGCCAAAGAAACGATACGCGCGGCTCGCACGAATGGGCCGATCCGTGCGGCTGTTGAACACAGGCATATCCTTCAGGAAACGCCCGGAGCATACCCGCACGAACGCGACGCGGTCCCGATGCCGCGGATCCATGTTCGCCTGGATCTTGAACACGAATCCGCTGAACCGCTCGTCGGTCGGCAGGACGAGATCCGTGTCGCTCTTACGCGGCTGTGGTGGCGGCGCGAGCTCGACGAGCGCATGCAGAAACGGCTCGAGGCCGAAATTGGTCAGCGCGCTGCCAAAGAACATCGGCGTCTGCCTGCCGGCCAGATAGTCGGTCGCGTCGAACGCGGTGCCCGCATGACTGATCACATCGAGCGACTCGATGAAATGCGCGTAGACGTGATCGCCGATGAGCGCGCGGGCTGCGGGATCGTTCAGGTCGGCAACGTCCACCGGCGCCCGGAACTGGCCTTGTGCTTCGCGCTCGTACAGCAGCAGATGCTTGCGATGGATGTCGTAGACGCCGCGAAAGTCTTCCGCGTTGCCAACCGGCCAGTTGACCGGCGCCGCTGGAATCCCGAGCGTGCTTTCGACATCGTCCACCAGGGCGAGTGGGTCGCGCGCCGGGCGATCGAACTTGTTGACGAACGTCAGAATCGGCAACCTGTGCCGGCGACACACTTCGAACAGTTTGCGCGTTTGCTCTTCGACGCCGTTCGCCGCGTCGATGACCATGACGACGCTGTCGGCAGCAACCAGGGCGCGATAGGTGTCTTCGCTGAAGTCCTTGTGGCCGGGAGTGTCGAGCAGCGACATCCGCCGGCCGTCGAGCTCGAATTCGAGCGCCGCAGCGGTGATCGAGATGCCGCGCTCCTGTTCCAGCGCCATCCAGTCCGACGTCGCATGGCGGCGGGCCTTGCGGCCCCGCACGGCACCGGCGAGTTCGATGGCGCCGGCGTACAGGAGCAGTTTCTCGGTGAGCGTCGTCTTCCCGGCGTCGGGGTGGGAGATGATCGCGAACGTCCGCCGTCGCGCAACCTCGCGCTCAATCTCGCTGAGGATCGCGGTATCGGTCTGATCAGAGATGGGCGATGAGGGGTTCAATAATGGTCCCTGGACCGAAGAGCCAAGGATCGATCCGATTAAGGCTTTACCGAAACTTTCAAGAGCGCGGTCGTCCAGCAGCAGCCGAATCCGCCGCCGCCGTCGCCCGAGTAGTCGTTCGCGGTCACGTGCAGCACATAATCGCCAGCCTCGCTGAACTTCGCAGTCGCCGTGGCCTTGCCGCTGAAGGCGCCTTCTCCCGTCGAGAGCTTTTCCACTTCGGGCCTTGCCTTGTCGAACGTCACCGAGCCCGGCCCGCGGTACTTCGACCAGCGCAGGGTCACCGGCGGGCGCGGCGTCGCCATCGGTGCGCCGGTGCCGCTCGTGTACTTCATGTCGTCGGTCGCAAAGACTTCCAGTGGGAACGGCGTTGCCAGAGAGGCCGTACGTGTTGGCGCGGCTGTCAGCGAGGCGATCGGGCCTTGCACGGTCTTGCCGTTCTGCTCGAACCGAAGAACCGGCGGAGTGTTATGGACGGAAATCTCGGTGAACGGGCTCATCACGTAGTCCGCGTTCAGGCGAAGCGGGATGCTCGTCGTTTGGCCATTTGCCGTGATCGTCCACGTGTACTTGTCCTGGGGCGTGAATTCCTTCGGCACCGGCAGGCTGAACATGCCCCACTGCCGGCCCGGGAGAAAATGTGTCGGCTGCCCCAGGTCGGGCCCGCCCGGTTCCATGCGGTTGTTCGGACCGATCGGAAGATCGAGGGCCTGCTGCGAATTTCGATTGTAGTAGCCGACGAGGAAACTGCGGCTGCCGTCCTCGTTGTAGTACCAGCCCTCGAACGCCCCAGTGATGCTTGCGCCGAAGCCGCGTCGCGGCTCGGACGGGATCACCTGTTGTGCAGACACAAAAACGCCGCCGGCAATCAGGCCGGCGGCGCACAGGGTCGCGAGTCCTTTCACTGCTGCTTCTCGTCGTTGTTCGTCGTCTTGCCAAGCTTCGCCTTGCGCTCGGCCTGCAGCGCCTTGTACTCGTCGTCGTTGAAATACGTGACGTTCATCCAGGCGTGTGCCATCTCGTCGACGGTACGATCGCCGAAGCCCACCCATTGATCAGGATCCGGGTTGTTCTTGTTGGCCTTCGTGTTGTCGTACCACGCCGTCACGTGGATCACGGTCCCCTTCGGCAGGAGCGGCGCCGCGTCGTCGTCGTAGATGTAGTTCGTCATCCAGTTGAAGTTGAAGTTGCCGATGTAGCTGATGATCTGGCGCGCGCCGTCCGGCAGAATCGCCTCGACCTGCATCGACTTGCCGCGCAGGTGGAAATGCGGCTGGAAGTTCTCAATCAGCGCGTTCTCCTTCAGCACGGTGAAGCCTTCGGTCATTGCAAGCGAGTTCGGCGGGATGTCGAGCATCTTCGAGCGATCGATGCCGGTGAAGCCGACGAGGTAGCTGCGCTTCTTCGGCTCTTCACCTTTCTTGTAGAACCAGATGCCGATTTCGGAACCGCCGGTGATTTCCTCGCCGACCGCGTGAATGTGCTGATCCCAGGAGATCTTCTCGCCCGGCACGAGCAGCTTGCCGGTGCCCGGACGATACAGATCGTAGCCCTTCCCAATTGCCCATTCCATCAACTGCGGACGACGATTGACGAGATCGTCGTCGTTGAAACGACGATCGGGACCGGTCGCGGTTCCGGTATTCACCGCTTCGGGATCGTTGTTCAGCACGAGGTACGCGATCGCGTGGTGAATGATCCTTCGCGATTTCAGATTCGTCGGACGGATTTCGACCAACTTGACCCAGCGAGGCTCGTTCAGCGGAACGTCCGACATCGGCCGATACCAGACGTCCTGGTGCTGGGCCGGCATCGTGTACTCGGACGACTTCACGACGAGATCCGGGGGACCGAAGCCGTCACGCACGGCCTTCCATTCGTTGTCGGTGACCAGCGGCTTGGGCGGAGGCAGGTCTTTGGGATCGCCCTGCAGCGCGCCGCCATCCACCCAGGCGACGATGGTGTCCACCTGTTCGTCGGTCAGCGACATGTCGTTCTTGAATTTCTGCACGCCGACGCTGCGATCAAGGTGCCATGGCGGCATTTGCCGCGTCGCGACGCGCTCCTTGATCGAGCGCGCCCAGGGTCGTGCCTCCTGATAGGTAATGAGCGGCATCGGCGCGATCGAGTTCGGCTGATGACACTCCTGACACTTGGCCTGGAAGATGGGCGCAACGTCTTTCGAGAAGGTCACCGGTTTGTTGTCTGCCGCGCGAGCAGACATGCCATAGGCCGCAACCGCGCCAATCGTCACCGCCAGGACTGCCCCGGCGCGCCACCGGCCTGATACGCGAGCAAACATGAGCGCCTCCCTCAACCCCGACATTTTACCTGAAGTAGAGACGCCTGATAGGCGAAACGGGGGTTCACGAGGCCGGGCTGGCCGTCCTCGTGAACCTTCGACACGCCCGTTGAGTTCGGCCTACATACAAGGTTCGGGCAGCTCTTTCACCGAAAGTACCCGTAAGTGCGGCCGGTTGGAGTCGGTCTTCTCCTTTATCGTTGTGTCAGCGCCATGCTCGCGCTCGATCTTCGTCTTGGTCTTCGTCTCGCCTTCTGGAATCATGATTCCCGTTACCTGAACCTTGTGGCCGACGTGCTGCTGTAACGTCACTTGCTCACCCGGAACGAGTACGTACGAAGTGGATGTCGATGTGATCGTGCCGCCGGTGCCGGTGGGCACCGAGGTCGAGGTCGTCACCGGAACGACCTTGTCGAGCGTGAACGTACGAGTTTCGGTGCCGGTCTGCAGGCATCCGGTGTAGACGACGGTCTTCGCTTTGTCGTCATCGCCTTTCGTTTTCGATTTCGTTTTCGTTGTGGTTTCCTGCGCATGCACCGCGAACGTTGCACACAGCAGCGCGGTCGCGATCGACGTTACAAACCTCATGTATGTGCTCCTCCTTTTTTGCGTCACTGCGAACCATGCATGACCGTGACCAACATTGAGAACGGTTCAGTCGAGCGCGACAATACGAGCAGCATGCTGAGCAGTAGCGGCACGCGTGACCTCACGGCCGATCGCGGCGACGCAGGGCAGCGCCTGGATCTGGTCGTGCGGCGGCACGCGCACGAGGTCAGCAGGGCGACCCGCACGCGCATCCAGGCGTGGATTGCAGAAGGACGCGTGCTCGTCAACGGCATATCGATCCGCCGCGCCGCAGCACGAGTCGCGTGTGGCGACACCATCACGGTTCTGCTTCCGCACGAAGTCGTGCGCCAGAAAGCGGCGCCAGAAGAGATCGGACTGCATGTGCTCCACGAAGATGAATTTCTGCTGGCCGTCAACAAACCGCCGGGTATGGTGGCGCATCCCTCATACAGAAATCCGACCGGTACGCTGATGAACGCCCTGCTCTGGTACGCTCGAGGGTGGCACAGCAGCGCGCGACCATCGCTCGTCGGCCGGCTCGACAAGCTGACATCGGGCATCGTGCTGGTCGCCAAGAGCGCGCCGATGCACGCGGCACTGCAGCGCGCAACGATCGACAAAGACTATCTGGCGGTCAGCTACGGACGCGTGAACGCATTGCGCGGTCTGATCGGCCTCCGTCTGATGAAGGACCGGCGCAGGCGCCGCACCGTCGTCTCCGCCAACGCCGGCGTGGAGAGCCTGACCCGTTTCGAACGGCTCGCTCGGGTCGCCGCGCCTCGTGCAGGTCTGACGCTACTGCGCTGTCGGCTCGGCACGGGCCGCACGCATCAGATTCGCGTGCATCTGGCCGCGCGTGGCTGGCCAATCGTGGGAGATCCCGTCTACGGAGAGCCGCGCTGGACGGAGGTCGTCGATCCGAAGATCGCCGCGGCGCTGCGCGCGTTTCCAAGGCAAGCGTTGCATGCGTGGCGCCTCGCTTTCATGCATCCGATGACGAAGGGCCGGCTGGAGATTGAAGCGCCTTTGCCGAACGACATGGCGGAGTTGTTCAAGGTGACTGGAATCGGCAGTTCAGAGGTCAGAGTTCAGAGTTCAGATTGATTTCAGAATTCTTGACTTCAGACTCGAGCCTTCAGACTTGAGACGGACTTCAGACTTCAGACTTCAGACTTTCGATTTCGGCACGCGCCGGCCGCGAGCCTAACTGACCAAACCAACCCACGCGGTCTGACACGCAGTCGAGTTCGACGATATAGCGGCCGGCGGGCCGCGCCGGAAGACTGATACCAAGGTTCACGACTTCACCCGGCGCGATTTCGCGATCCGAGTCCGTCAGTGCCGTCGACAGCACTTCGCTCGACAGCAGCGCGCCGAGTTCGTCGAACACGCGCACGCCGAGCGAGACACCGCCGTATGGCACCGACCGCGGCAACCAAACAGCCTGACCCGTGTTCGTCAGGGTGACCGTGAACCGAATCGGCTTGCCTTCCAACACGCAGTCCTCGCTCGGCTGTGCGTGGATCTCGCACGCGAGCCCGCTCGACGAGCGGCTGTCGGCTCGTTCCACGCCGTCTTTTACGAGGACGAAGTTGCGGACGTTGCGCAGGAACATCCGCGCCTCGGTCAGCCACTCCACGCCGCTTGCGCCGCCTCGGAGGAAATCCTCGAATCCTTCGAGCGAGACGTGGAAGGGCAGGCCGTGGAACACCATCATCTTCAGGTCTGCGAAGCCGCAAGCCTGTGCGGTCCGCCAGACGTCGTGCACATCCACGTCGTTCTCGACAACGCCGTACGTGCGCATCTCGAACTGCGACTGCGCCGCCAGCGAGTGCGTCGGACCGGGCTCGGCAAACACCGCCAGGCCGCCTGGCGCGAGGATGCGACCGAATTCCGCGATCACCGCGGATGGATGCGGCACGTGGTGAAACGCATGGAAGCACACGATGCGCTCGACGCTGGCATCCTTCAGTTCGATGCGCGCGCCGTCGAACAACAGAAATTCCGGGACGGGCTGAGCGCCGACGACCGGCACGCGTTCGTACAGTTCGCGCGCAATCCGGAGTGCGGTCGGCGAGACGTCGAGGAGCACGGCCTTGCAACCGAGCTGTGTCAGGAATCTCGACAGCCAGCCGGTGCCGGCGCCGAATTCGAGCACCGTCGATCCGGGCCTGAGCCGCAGCGCCTGCATGATGACGGCAAGGTGAGTAAGCAGCCACGGCGCTTCGTCCGCGCTGCTGAAGGGCTTCGCGAGGTGATGCTCCCAGCTCGATAGCGACGCAAAGTATTCCTCCGCCGACCGATTGAGCTGCTCGATCGACGTCGATGCGATCAGCTCCTGCACGTCGATTCGCGCTGACGGTGGTCCGTCGCCGCGCCTCCGATCGAGCGGACGTTCGGCGAAGACAATGACGCTCGACACGTCGGCGTGATCGTCGAAGGCGACGTAGGTGGCCGGGAAGCCCGCTTGCTCGAACAGCGTCAGGACGTCTTCGATCACGTACGGATGCGTCGGCACGAACGGCTGCGATGACGGACGGCCGCGCGCCACGTTCGTGAGGCTGTTGACACCCGGGACGTGCTCCCGCAGCCATCGTGTGCTCGATACGAGCGGACGTGCCGACGAGCGATATGGAAACTGGAAGACGCCGACGCCGCCGGTGACGATCCGGCCCAGCAGCCGGCGGACGAGCTCGAGGCCCTCGGACGGCGGCAAGCGCTGCAGCACGAGATAGCACACGATGAGATCGAACTGCGACGTCCGCGCGAACAGCGCCTCCGGTTCGTCGAACTGAATCGCGTCGATGCCGGCGGCTTCCGCCTCGCGCCGCGCGACACCGAGCATCCCGGGCGAACGATCGACGGCGGTAACAGTGCCTCTTCGACGGGCGGCGCGGCGTGCCAGCGGAATCGCGAGTCGCCCCGGTCCGCAGCCGTACTCCAGGATGGCGGTCGGCGCGAAGTCCGGCGCGAGACGCAGCTTGATGGTGCGCCACAGGAACTCCACGAGCGTGTCGCCGCTCGCAAAGAATTCCGCGCGGGTGGCTGCCGTCAGATTCGCGCAGCAGAACCGGGGATCGGTCAGGACCGTGAAGTACGGTTCGTCCTCCGTGAATTTGGTCATCTGGTCATCCGGTCATTATCATGCCGAAGGTATGAACTCGGCGTCGATGCGCGTGTCGAAGACGAAGCTGACCGGCGTGGGATGCATTTCGGCATCCGTGCTGCTCGTCGAACTCGGGATCACTCGCCTGTTCTCCGTGATTACGTGGAGTCACTTCGCCTTTCTCGCCGTCTCGCTGGCCTTGTTCGGTCTGAGCGCCAGCGCTGTGTTCATCCACGTAACGGCGCGTCACCATCCCTCCGATCGCCTGGATCGGCAATTCTGGCGCTACAGCTTGGTGTTTTCGATTTTCACGGTGGTCGTTGCGTATCTGTTTCTCCGGACACCCATCGGCACGGCGTTCACATCGCGCGGGCTCGCATCGCTCGCGGGCGTGTATACGCTGTCGGCCGCGCCGTTCTTCGCTGCCGGCGCCTGCCTGGCGCTCGCCGTCTCGCGCCTGCACCACGACATCAATCGCGTGTACGGCGCCGATCTCGTCGGCGCGGCAGCCGGTTGCCTGCTGTTCATTCCGACGCTGGAGCTGTTCGGCGGCCCCGGTCCGCTCGTCGGCGCGGCGGCGCTGGGTGCATGTGCCGCTGCGTGCTTCGCCGACACCCGCGCGCGTCGCTGGCTGGCCGGTTGCCTGTCGCTCGCGGCCGTCGCGGCGCTCGTCATTAACGTGAGCTACCCGTATTTCGACCTCCGCTACACGAAGGCGGGCGTCCGCCCCTGGATCTTCACCAAATGGAATTCGCATTCGCGCGTGGCGGTCTACCCCGAGAGACATCACGACTGGGGCCTGTCCAAGAACTACAGGGGCGATCACCCTTTCACGTACTACATGGACATCGATGCGTCGGCATCGACCGAAATCCTCGTGGCGCAGAAACTTGCCGATGTTGCCTTTCTTCGCGACGAGGTTACGTCGTTCGGGTATCGCCTGATGCCGCCGGGCGGCGAGTCGCTGGTCATCGGACCGGGGGGTGGTCGCGACGTGTGGTCGGCGCTCGTGTTCGGCGCCCGCCGAGTCGTCGGGGTGGAGATCAATTCGATCATCGTAAACGACGTGATGCGCGGCCGGTTTCGCGGCCGATCAGGATTGCTGTACGAGCGGCCAGACGTTCAGGTGTTCGTCGACGACGGCCGCAATTTCGTCGCGCGATCGCACGAACGCTACGATGTGATTCAGGCCTCGCTGGTCGATACGTGGGCTGCAACGGCAGCCGGAGCGTTTTCGCTCACTGAAAACAACCTGTATACCGTCGAGGCGTTCGTCGACTACCTCCACCACCTGCGCCCCGGCGGCGTGCTGGCCATGTCGCGTTGGACCAACGAGGGCGTTCGCGTCCTGTCGCTGGCCCGTACGGCTGCCGAGCGCATGGGCTGGACCGTTGCGGATCGGTTCTTTGCCGTCGAGCGTCCCGCGATTGAGGCCGGCGAAGCCGGCGTGACGACGTTCATGCTGCGCACCACGCCGTTTTCGGCCGAGGAGAACCGCACGTTGCGGGCGGCCGCGCACGATCTCGGGTTTCGCATCATCTACGCGCCCGGCCTCGATGGAGAACAGCCGGTTGGTTCGGGCCAGTTCGTGCGGCTCGCCACCGCGCCGGACGCTCATGTGGTCTATCGGGCGAGCGATGCCGACATCTCGCCTGTTGTCGACGATCGACCGTTCTTCTTTCAAGGCGTGAAGCCCGAGAAGATGCCGCTGAGGCTGCGTGACGCGGCGATCACCAGATCGACCGATGGGATCAGCCTGCTGGTACGTCTCCTCTACGTCTCGGTCGGCTTGGTGACGCTTTTCATCGTGCTGCCGCTGGCATTGAAGGGCGGAAGCGATCGACGCGAACTGCCGCTCGGATGGCTCAGCTACTTCGCGTGCCTCGGCGTAGGGTTCATGCTGATCGAGATCGGTCTCATGCAGCGCTTCGTGCTCTTTCTCGGGCATCCCGTCTACGCGCTCAGCGTCGTGCTGTTCACACTGCTCCTGGGCGGTGCGGCCGGCAGCCGATTGAGTCGACGCATGGGCGCGGATCCCCGCAGGCTGCTGGCTGTCACGCTGCCGATCATCGGCCTGCTCGCGGTGGCATACGCGTACCTGCTCCCGCAGATCTTCGCGGCAGGTCTGGGTCTGGCGCGTCCGCTTCGCATCGCGCTGTCGATCCTGCTGCTCGCGCCGCTCGGGATCGTGCTGGGGATGCCGCTGCCAGCCGGGATTGGCGCGCTCGGTCGTCGTCGTCCGGATCACCTGGCGTGGGTGTGGGCGATCAACGGCGCGACGTCGGTCCTCGGCTCCGTCGTCGCGATGCTGATCGCGTTGATGGTCGGCTTCCGTATCGTTGTGCTGACGGGCGCCGCGTGCTATGTCATCGCGTTGGCGCTTGGGCTTTCACTGCCAGCCAGACACCAAGAAAAAATCGAGGCGACGGTTTAGCCTGTCCATCAGATTTTGGCAGTGAAGATTCTGGGGTCTATTTTCAAGCCTGCCTCGGCGTACTCGCGCCCTTTCGCCTCTTGACCGGAGTGGATGGCCAGCCAAACCATGCGCGATCGAGGGCGATACATTCCCATAACCGTCGCGGGCTGTTGGCCAGCGCTTCGCTGCCGATTCGCAGATCCTTCGCTCGTCGTCGTGTCGCTTCGCCTTCCAATAGAGCGTCAACAGCCTTTCGTACGTCCCGGGTGTGCTCGTCTCGTTGGCCAGTCGTGACACACTTGACACAACAGCAAATCCGTTTTTTTGGGGCTGAGTAACCCTTCGTCTCCTGTTCGATAACTCTGCTTGACTCACGGGGTGCCGCGGGCTTACAAACGGCGACACTCTACGTATCTTCGACCACGGCCGTTTCTCCACAAGGGAGCAGAGCACCCATGCAGCATCATCGAAAGTGGGGATTCAGACTGCTCGCATTCGCCGTTGTCGTTCTCGGGTTTTCTGACGGAGCCCTCGCCCAGAAAACGACCGGGGACATCACTGGCACCGTCACCGACTCGACCGGCGCGGTCGTGCCAGGGGCTACTATCGACGCCGTCTGCCCGGCGACGAATCTCAGGCGTACGGCGATGAGCGACGCTCAGGGCAGCTACAGCCTGCCTGAGCTGCCGATCTGTGTCTATCGGGTGACGGCCGAGCTGTCCGGCTTCAAGGGCGTCGTCCGTGAAGTCCAGGTCGCGGTTAGCTCGCTCACGAAGGCCGATTTCAGACTCGAGGTCGGCACCCTCGGCGAGACGATCACCGTCGAAGCCGCCTCTCCGATCGTCGAATTCTCGGACAAGCTCAACAACAACGTCGACACCCAGCGCATTACGGAGCTTCCGCTGAGTGGCCGCGACTTCAACTCGCTTCTCGCGGTCACGCCGGGCGTGCAGCGCGACCCCGGGGGCGGGTTCATCGCGGTCAGCATCAGCGGGATGCGTCGCACGTCGAACAACTACATGATCGACGGCATCTCGAACAACGACCGCTACTACGGCGACTCGGTGATGAACCAGGTCGGGATCCTCGGCGTGCCGGCGACGCTGGTGCCGATGGACGCTATCGCCGAGTTCACGATTCAGCAGACGCCGTCGGCCGAATTCGGCGTCAAGGGCGGCGCCGCGATCAACGTGGTGATGAAGAGCGGCACCAATCAGGCCCACGGGACCGGATATTACTTCCGCCACGACAAATGGACCGACTCCCCGAATTTCTTCGTCAAGCGCAGCGGCGGCGAAACGACGGACGTCAAGAACCAGCAGTACGGCGGCACGTTCGGCGGCCCAATCGTCAAGGACAAGACGTTCTTCTTCGGGTACTTCGAGGGGCAGCGGCTGAGTTTCGTGGCGCCGTACGACGTCTTCATTCCGCGCCCCTCCGAAATCGCCGCGGCGCGGGGCCGGATCGCTGCGGCGCGCATGACGACGAATCTGATAGGCGAAAACCTGCTGAAATATTACCCGACTTCCGAATCCGGAAAGATGACGATCAACGGGGTCAGCTTCGCCGACATGTCGACCTTCTCGGTGAAGCTCGATCATCGCCTTAACAACAACAACCTCGTCAACGGTCGATTCTTCTACGGCTACACCAACCAGTCCGCTCCCGCACTCAACACCGGTTTTGTGACGCCGGCAAACGGCCCGGCCGACATGTTCAACACCGTCATCAACCCGGCGCAGAACACCGCGCTCTTCGGTCTGGTCTGGAACTCGACGATCTCGTCGCATACGCTGCTCGAGACGCGGATGGGCTACACGACGATCGGGCAGACGCTCGATATTCCAGGAAACAAGATCGATCCGAAGACCCTGGGTCTCGACACGGGACCACTGGACCCAGCGGACCTTGGTATCCCCACTGTGTATCTTGGATATTTCGGTTACATCGGCGGCGTGGGCGGCTATCCGATCTCCACGAATCCTACGTCATCCTGGAGCGTGTCAACCGCTCTCACGCATATGCGTGGTCAGCACACGTTCAAGACCGGTGGCAGCTGGGACCTCGGCAAGAACCACAGTCTCCGGAACCGAGCACGGACGACCATGCAGATCAGCGGCGGCACGTTCGATAACGTCGATTCGCTTGTCGCTCTTCTCCTCGGCCGCTTCGACAACGCAGGTCGGTCGTTCGGGTCGACGTCGCGTACCATGAGCCAGCCATCGCTGGGCATGTTCGTCAACGATGACTGGAAGGTGTCTTCGCGTGTGACGGTCAGCGGCGGGTTGCGTTACGACATTCACTGGCCGGTCCGTGAGGCAAATGATCTCGAGTCGAAATTCGTCCCGAGTTTGGGGAAGTTGGTGCGTGTCGGACAGGGAATCGATCAGCTCTACGAGACGAGCCACAACTTCGGGCCACGCGCTGGGCTGGCGTGGGACGTCACCGGAAACGGCAAGACGAGCTTCAGAACCGGGTACTCGCTGACCTACGATCTGCCCGATTTCAAGTTCATCCACTCGCCGAATACGACGTGGAGCGGCCTTGGCGCGAGGGCGGGCGCCATGACGAACCCGGATCTCGGCATCTTCTCCGTGAGCCTCGTGGGCGACACCGCCCACCTGCCGGACAGTCCTCTTGCGACGTGCCTGAATCCGAACACGGGGGCGCCCGGCGACTATGTCTGCGCGCAGCCCGGTGTGCCTCTGTACGGCAACAGCCCAAGTGGTCAGCCGCCATTCAATGCCTGGACGATCATCGACGACTATCGCACGCCGATGGTCCACTACTATCACGCGACGCTTCAACGCGAGCTGTTCCGCTTGAACGCGGTCACGGTGTCGTACGTGATGTCGCGCGGCCGAGATTTGAACTGGTTCAGCGACATCAACGGGCCGCCGCTCGGCACGCCTCTCGACCGGATTCAACAGAGCCGGCCGTTCTACAGCGTGGCGCCCGATCTGAAGCACATCATTCAGATGAACAACGATGGGAAGTCGTGGTACGACGCGATGCAGCTGTCGTATCGGCAGAACAGCTGGCACGGTATCAACTCCCAGTACAACTACACGCTGTCGAGATGCGACGACTACAACTCGGACAACAGCCGCGGCCGCAACAACTTTCCACAGGCGAACAATCCGTACGATCCGGCGGGGAACAAGGGTCCATGTGCCTTTGACCGGCGCCACAATTTCAATATCGCCGGCACCTATTCATTGCCCGACAGCAATGCACTCGGATCGGTGAGCCGCGGCTGGGCGATCGGTACGGTGTTCACCGCGTTGACGGGCGCGCCGTTCACGCCGAACATCAGCAGCCGCGACCGGTCGGGCCAGGACACGGGATCGCTGCGCGCTGATTGTTTCGCCTCACCGATCTACAACTATGATCCGGACTATCTCTATCCGAACGCGACGACGACGAATGCGTTCATTACGAACGCATCGGCCGCATTCGGCACGCCGGCGACAGGAAAACTCGGGACCTGCGGCCGCAACTCGGCGCGATTGCCGGGCCTGACACAATTGGATCTGAACATCCTCAAGTCGTTCCATCTGTCAGGCAACTCGAGAATCGAGGCGCGGTGGGAGATCTTCAACGTCCTCAATCGCGTGAACCTCGGCCTCTTCCCGAGCACCAACGTTCGCAGTGGCGCGTTTGCGATCATCAATTCGACCCCTGACGTCGATGCCGGCAACCCGGTGATCGCGCAGGGCGGTCCGCGCGCGATGCAGTGGGCCATTAAGGTGCTGTTCTGACGCTGGAAACTTTAGTGTGAAGTCCGAAGTCTGAAGTAGGAACGAACAGTAAAATAAGGGCCGACCCTTTTGGGCGGCCCTTTTTTTGTGACCATGGCTGATCGTCGATGGCTCCACGCTCAGTAACGGCGAGTCGATGCGTGGCGCTTACCGGGCTGCTGTTCGGCACGATCGGGGCATTGCATGGGTCCACCACTTCGGCCTTTAGATTTCAGACTTCGGATTTCAAAACTCGCCCGAGCGTCCTCTTCGTAACACTCGACACCACGAGAGCCGACCGGATGGGCTTTCTCGGATCCTCACGCGGCCTCACTCCCACGCTGGACCGACTGGCCCGACAGTCGATTGTGTTCACGCGCGCCTACTCCCAAGCGCCGATCACGCCCGTTTCGCATGCGACGCTCTTGACCGGTTTGTTCCCTCCCACTCATCAGGTCACCGACTTTGGCGATCCGCTTCCACCGTCCGTGCCGTATCTTCCGGCGCTCTTGAAAGCCCGCGGGTATCAGACGGCAGCCTTCGTCGCAGCATTGGTTCTCGATCCTCGCGAAGGAACCGCTCCTGGATTCGATCGGGCATTCGACGTGTACGACGCTGGATTCCGGATCCGGCGTCCCGGCGAGAACAGGTATCAGAGCGTGGAACGGCGCGGCAGCGACGTTGTCGCGCGAGCCCTCAAGTGGCTCGACGCGGGGGATCGCTCGACGTTTTTCCTGTGGGTTCATTTGTACGATCCGCACGAACCTTACGATCCGCCATCCGAAATGAAGCGGCGGTTCCCCTCGGCGCCCTACGATGGCGAGATCGCCGAAGTCGATCGGCTCGTTGGGCTGCTGCTGAATCGTGTCGGTCCGTCTGCGCTCGTCGTCGTCGCTGCCGATCATGGCGAGGCGCTCGGTGATCATGGGGAGGAGACGCACGGCGTCTTTCTCTACGATGCGACGTTGCATGTCCCGCTGTTGATCCAACTGCCGAATCAGCGAGGTTCCGGCGCGAGAGTCACAACGCGGGTCCGGCTTGCCGATATCGCGCCGACGGTGCTCGAAGCAGTGGGTGCGCCAGTCCCACCGGCCATGCAGGGGCAGACGCTCATTCCGCTTCTCGCGTCGGGCGGTGCGGACCGTCCGGTGTACGCCGAGACCGAATACCCGCGGCGCGCCTTCGGCTGGAGTCCGCTCGCGGCGTGGCGGGCGGATCGATTCCTGTTCGTCCGAGCGCCCCGCCGCGAGCTCTACGACCTCGTCGCCGATCCGGGTGCGCTCCACAACGTCGCGGACTCGCGCTCGCGCGTTGCCGATGGGCTCGAGGCCGAGCTTGATCAATTCATCCGCGGGTCAACCGGAACCGATCCGAAATCCCGCGTCGATCCCGCTCTGGCCAAACGGCTGGCATCCCTCGGCTATGTCGCGGGCTCAGGATCCGGGCAATCGATAGCGCGCACCGATCCCAAGGACCGCATTTCGGTGGCCAACGCGCTTCATACTGCGGTAAGCGCGGTAGAGGACGGCGCGTTCCAGAAGGCGATTCCGCTTCTCGAAAGAGTCACGGCCGAGGAGCCTACGATTCAGATGGCTCAATTGCAGTTGGGAGTCGCGCGCGCTCGCCAGCGACAATACGCGCAGGCGATTGGACCTCTAAGGAAAGCCATCACCCTTCAACCGAACGCGATGCTCGCGCACTACGAGCTCGCCATGGCCTTGTACGAGACAGGCGACCTGAAAACGTCGGCCGCGCATTTCGAGATCGTCACCTCGCACATGCCGAAGTGGGCGGACGCACGGTTTTCGCTCGGCTCTGTATACGCGCGGATTGATCGCGTGTCTGACGCCGTGACGGAGCTGAAAGCTGCGCTCGACCTCGCCCCACGGCACTTCCGCGCGAATCTGTTGCTTGGGCGCCTCTACACGCTGCAAGGCCATGCCTCGCTTGCGCTTCCGCTACTGAAGACGGCGGTCGATGTTCAGCGATCGTCAGCGGAAGCGCACCGGTTCCTGGCGGATGCGTACGAGAAACTGGGGCGGGTCGCCGAAGCGGAGCAGGAGCGTCAGCAGGCGAAGCTTGGCAAATGACTCAAACTGTACGTCTGGCTATCGTGCGGACGTGCTCTCCGTGAAGGTGTTGTACGCGGTTCGCACCTCCTCAGTGCAGAACACCGCGTGATGAAAAGGCGGCGTCATCTGTCGCGCCGAATTGGCTGCGGCGCGATGAGCATGTCTCGTAGAATAGGCGGTCGATGGCTCTAATGGCAGGCGCTCGGCTCGACCAGTACGAGATCGCGGCCTTTCTCGGGGCCGGTTCCTCGACTCGCTCTCGCAACACGCAATGCTGAGGCCTGGGGCCAAGCTTGGTTCGTACGAGATCGTCGGCTCGCTCGGGGCCGGCGGCATGGGCGAGGTTTATCGCGCCCGCGATCCGCGGCTCGATCGCGAGGTGGCGATCAAGATCCTGGCGGCGCAGCTCGCCAGCGATCCGGTCGCGCTCATGCGGTTCGAGCGCGAGGCGTTGAGCGTCGCGAAGCTCTCGCATCCCAACATCTTGTCCATCTTCGAATTGGGTCAAGACGCCGGCCGTACGTTCGTCGTCATGGAGCTCGTGGACGGCGAGACGCTGCGCGCTCGCCTGCGACGAGGAGCCCTGCCCGCCCGGCGCGCTGTTGCGTACGCGCTGCAAATTGCCAGAGGCATAGCGGCCGCGCATGCACGCGGGATCGTTCATCGCGATCTCAAGCCCGAGAACGTGATGATCACACGTGACGATCACATCAAGATTCTGGATTTCGGCCTTGCCAAACCGGCAGAGTTGCGCTCGAACGACGTCACGCGGACCCGTGTCGCGACCACCGCGGGCACGCTCGTGGGATCGGTCGGCTACATGGCGCCGGAGCAGGTGCGCTGCCTCGAAGTGGATCATCGCGCGGACATTTTCGCCTTCGGCGCCGTGCTCTACGAGATGCTGAGTGGCGACTACGCATTCACTGGCCAGACCGCAGCCGACACCATGCTTGCAGTCCTCACCAAGGATCCTCCGGATCTCGATACATCAAGGCTCTCCCTTTCTCCGGGCCTCGATCGCATCGTTGGGCGCTGTCTGGAAAAATCGCCCGATCTTCGGTTTCAGTCGGCGAACGATCTGGCGTTCGCTCTCGAAAGCCTCTCGACTGTATCCACGGCGTCTTTACCCCAGGTGGACACGGCCGCTCCGGTTCGTCGCGCACGCGCAGCGTGGCTGCCGTGGACCGTCGCGGTGCTGGCGATTGTCGCGGCTGCACTCTGGTCGTTGAAGAGTGGGGAAAATCCGGAACCGCGCTGGGACTATTTCACCCGGATCACAGAGGCGGCCGGCGAGGAGACGTCGCCGACGCTTTCGCCCGACGGCAGCACCGTTGTCTACGCGATGCGTGTCAACGGAAGCTGGGACCTTTACTCCCAGCGCGTCGGCGGGCGAAATGCTACCCCGGTCGTCAACGATCCACAGCGGGACGAAGGAGGTCCGACCTTCTCGCCCGACGGATCGCTGATTGCGTTTCATAAGTCGGACGCGATCGGGGGCATCTTCCTCGCGGGTGCGACAGGCGAATCGGTGCGCCGTCTCACCGACTTTGGTTTCGATCCCGCGTGGTCTCCGGACGGAAAGCAAATTGCGTTTGCGACCGAGGAAATCATCGATCCCTCGGCGCGTCAGGCCGACAGTGCGTCGTATGTCGTCGGCGTCGGCGGCGGTGCGCCCCGGAAGATCGTCGACGGCGATGCGGTCCAGCCCTCCTGGTCTCCATCGGGTGAGCGCATCGTGTATTGGAGCAACATCGGAGGCCAACGCGATATCTATACCGTGCCGGCCGCTGGCGGCACGCCGGTTGCCGTAACGACAGACCCGGCGATCGACTGGTCGCCGGTCTGGTCGCCGGACGGCAGATTCGTCTACTTCTCGAGCGATCGCGGCGGCGCGATGAACCTGTGGCGGATCGCTGTCGATCAATCGAGCGGACGCGTGCACGGGCTGCCTGAACCGGTCACGGCGGGTGTTCAGGCGTCGGCCGCGCTTCCTCGTTTCTCGAAGGATGGCTCACGTCTGGTGTTCCGTTCGCGCATCGCATCGGTGAATCCGGTCGCGATTCCGTTCGACCAGATGACGCTGCGCGCGGGGACGCCGGTCGCTCTCGATACGCAGAACAACGTCCGCATACCCAGTGACGTGTCGCGCGATGGACAGCAGATCGCGTACTACAGCATCGGCGAACGTCAGGAGGATATCTTTGTCGGCCCGCCGGATGGGAGCATACGCCGCGTCACCGATGACCCTCCACGCGACCGGGCGCCCGTCTTCACGCCCGACGGGCGATCACTCGTCTTCTACTCGAACAGGGACGGCCAATGGGCCGCGTGGATTATCGGCGTTGACGGCGGCGGTCTGCGCAAGATCACCGATCCCCCCGGGGGTGCGGTCTACGTCTTCGTGTCGCCGAAAGGCGACCAGGTTGTGTTTGCAGCGGGCTCGGGACGCGCGATGTTCTCGGCACCGGTCGCATCAGCGCCCGCGCCGGCCACGGAACTGGCCGGCACCGCAACCCGTGGCAAGTTCTTCAATCCGACCGGCTGGTCACCAGACGGCGCCCAGCTGGCCGGAAGGCTGATGTCCGACAGCGGTCGGACGTCCGGCGTCGCCGTGTATGATCTCGGCGCCCACACCACGACGATGATCTCCGCGGACGAGACGATTGCGGCGAAGTGGCTGTCCGACAGCCGTCGCGTTGTCTACTTCACGAAGAACGGCCGCGAGCTCGTCGCCGTAGACACGGTAACGCGCAAGCGCACGGTCGTGGACGTGCGCCTGCCCGGTCCTTCAGCCAACGAGATGTTCGCGGTCAGCCCCGACGACCGGACGATCTACTACGGCGCCGCGCGAGGGGGGGCCGATATCTGGATCGTGGAGCGACGATAACGTTTGCGCGCCGCCCGACGGCTTCTTGTTGTACTTCGCGCTTGCGCGTGCACGAGTCGTTCCGCAAGGAAGCGCGCCGCCGACATGTCGGCTACCAGACGATGATCAACGAGGTGCTCGCGGAACACATTCGGCAAGGACGTGGCGTAGAGGTCCTTCCCTGCGAGCCATGGCGCCCACGAAACCGGATATTCCTGCGGCGTCTCTCGTTAGAGCAGGCGTACCAGGGGCGACATGTCGCGTTACGTTGCCGCGCCGACGACAACTATGACGTCCCGGAGATGAAGCGGTCGGAAGATGTGATGTCACTCGCACGCATTGAAGGACTACGTCATGCCGACACCAGTGCCGACCGCAGCGCTCACCCGGCTGTTCTCCGAGCTCGTCGACGGCCCCCGCGGGCTGAACGAGGCGTTCATGCTCAATTCTGGGGACGTCGGCCTGCTGCGATCGCTCGACCGACTCTCGGCCGCGAGCGCCTCGCGCTCGGTCAATGGCGGCGCGACAATCGCGGCGCACGCACAGCACCTGCGCTATGGACTCTGGCTGATGAATCGATGGGCGGCGGAGGGCGGCGATCCGTTCGCGGATGCGAAGTGGGACGAGGCCTGGAAGACGTCGGAGGTCGACGCCGCGGGCTGGGAGCAAATCCGGAACGGTCTGCGCGAGGAAGCACAGTGTTGGCTGCAGACGTTGGGCTCGTTCGGTGAGGCCGGCGACGTGGAGGTCACAGGCCTGATCGCGAGCATCGCACACCTCGCGTACCATCTCGGTGCCGTTCGGCAGATTGATGCGACCACGCGCGGACCGAGAGAGGGAACGTTTCAGTCGCGACGTTCTTACTAAGCGCGCACGCGTTTTTGCTTCGTGCGCTGACTGGCGTGACACGTCGGCTCGCTACTCGACTTCGAAGATACCCAACAACACAGTCTTCTCGTAGCCGGACCGATACGTTGAGCCTCCTGGAACGCGTGTGCGAAGAGAAAGCCGCTGATGACATCTGCGCCGCTCTCGAAAGAGTGCGTGACGATGGCTTTATGGTTGAACGGCCCCTCCCTGCGGCGTTTCTCGATGCTGATTCGGATGAATCCAATTAGAACGCGAACCGGACGTCGACTTGATGGTGACGCAGTTCGGGGATCGGTACCGGCGTTACCAGTGGACAGCCGCTGACGATGCACGACGTCCAGTCGGGAAGTCTTTCCGTCTGGTAGTAGCGCTCGACGTAGCGCCAATCGGTCTCGACAAAATCGCTGAACCACTGATCGAGCGTCATGACGCCGACCTGGTGCATCAACTGCATCCCAAAACCAGCGGCCTCGAGCTCGTACGCATGCAGCACCTGCATGAAATGATCGCGGTCCTCCGTGTGCTGCAGATCGGCGAGCTTGTGCTCCAAAGACGGAGCGACCCATTGAACGGAGTGGCCGAACAGATGGAGCAACAGGAAGCATTGCATCTCAAAGGCAACATCGGGATCGATCACAATCCGCAAACCGTCGAAGATGCCTGTCTTGGGAGGTTCGAGATCGCGATATTCGATCACGAACGCATGTTTGACGACGCCTGAAGACGCGCGTCCCCAGAGATCGACGAGCTCGTCGGCTGGCCATTGGCCAACGTGCCGCGCGCCGTGAAGCTCGTGACCGCGAATGGTGTCCATAGCGCTCTGGGTCGAGGGATGCAGCTATCGTCGCGTATTTCACGGACCGTTCGCAGGAATCTTCGAGGCATTCCGAAATAGGCGTCCACGATCGGCATTTAACGACTGACGGGCGTGACAGACGGCCGCTCGGTTCAAGCCGTGCAAGTCAACCGCTTCGTTCTAGTCGCCAAGTCTTCGAAGAGTTGAAGTATCCCGCTCGTCAGATCGGCGTTTTTCGCGACTAGTCTGTAACTTGGTCGTCGTCAGCGACCGGCTTTCAACTCCTGATACAGCTGCGTAACGAACCGATCCGCGGTCATCTGCGTCGCACCGGGGACCTTCGCATCGAAATCCGCGGTCAGCTTCGCGGCGACAACCTCTTCCTGCGTCTTGTTCTCACGCACCAGCGCCGCCACTTTGTCGCGCACGGCCATCATCATGTCGCGATGGGCGGCCACGGCGGCCTTGTCCACCGTCGCGCCGTGTCCTGGAATCACCCGCGTGTCCGGCCGCCCGACCTTGATGATCGCGTCGAAGCCTGCCAGCATCCCGTTCATCGTCCCGCCGTTCGCGCGATCGATGTTCGGATAGCCGAGCGACCGGTAGAAGTCGCCGGTCATGATCACGTTGGCGTTCGGGAAATAGACCATCGTGTCACCATCGGTATGCGCGACCGGTACCGGGATCAGCTGAACGTCTTCGCCGTTCATGTGAATCGTGATCGGCGAATCGTAGGTCAGCACCGGCAACCCGATCGGCGGCGTCGCCACGCCCGGCTGGCCGTTGGCCTGCGGCCCGGGCTTCGCCAGGCGCGTACGCAGGTTCTCGCGCGCGAGGATGGCGGGACCCAGCTTGCCTATGTTTTCATTGCCGCCCGTGTGATCGCCGTGCACGTGCGTGTTGATCAGGAACCGGATCCGTCCGTCCGAGATCTGCTTGATCGCGGCAACGATCTTGTCGCTGAGGGGCGCGAACTGAGCGTCGACCATCAGCACGCCGTCTGGTCCAGCGAGCACCCCAATCGTGCCACCCGATCCCTCGAGCGTGTAGAAGTTCGCCGACACCTTCGTCGTCTTGATTTGCACCTGGCTGAAATCCTGCTGGGCCTGCACCTGGATGCCGAGCAGCCCCGCCATCACGAGTCCCGCACATATTGCTTTCATGTCTTGCTCCTCCGTGTCCGCCGGAATACTATGCCGCAATGCCCGACCTACACGAAACACGACGTCGATTCATGGCGCATTTCGCCAGCATCGGCCTGGGAACCACGCTGGCGCCAGGCATCATCTGGGCGCGGATGCAGGATACAGGAGAGAAGACCATCACGCTCGAGATGGTCACCGATGCAATGAAGCTTTCAGGTCTCGAGTTCACCGAGGAGGAACTGAAGGCGATGGTGGACAACGCCAACCAGAACCTGACGCGATACAAAGAGTTGCGCGACATCCACATTCCAAACGACGTCTCACCGCCGTTTCATTTCAGCGCGATCGTGCCGGGCATCGAAGTGAACAAGACCAAATGGCCCTTCAGGCTCAGCGCTGCGCCGGGCGTGAAGCGTCCAGCCAATCTCGAGGACGTGGCGTTCTGGCCCGTACGTCATCTCGCCGAGCTCGTGCACACGAAGCAGGTCACCTCGGTGGAGCTCACCGAGATGTACCTCGCACGGCTGCATCGCTACAACGGCTTGCTGAACAACGTCGTGACGTTCCTGGACGATGTCGCGATGACGCAGGCGCGCAAGGCCGATGGCGAGATCGCTGCCGGCAGGTACAAGGGACCGCTGCACGGCATCCCGTGGGGCGCCAAGGACATCATCTCAGTCAAGGGTTACAAGACCACCTGGGGATCGCCCGCCTTCAAGGATCAGTCTTTCGACTACGACGCCAGCGTCATCGAGATGCTGCGCGACGCGGGCGCTGTGCTGATCGCGAAGCTCGCCACTGGCGAGTTGGCAACCGGCGATCAGTGGTTCGGTGGCCAGACGAAGAATCCCTGGGATCCAACGCAGGGATCGAGCGGATCCTCGGCCGGCCCATCGTCGGCCACCGCGGCCGGCTGTGTCGGCTTCGGGATCGGCACCGAGACCAGCGGATCGATTCTCAGTCCGGCGGCGCGCTGCGGGCTCACAGGTCTTCGCCCGACATTCGGCCGGATCAGCCGGTACGGTGTGATGGCACTGTCGTGGACGCAGGATCGACTCGGTCCCATCTGCCGCTACGCGGAGGACTGCGCCATCGTGATGCAGGCCATTGCCAGGCCCGACGGCCGCGACATGAGCGTGTCGGACGTGCCGTTCAACTGGAACGCACAGCTGGACATCAAAAAGCTGCGCGTCGGGTACATCAAGGAATCATTCGACGAGCTGACGAACGCCGCCGCGAGACAGAACGCCGAGCAGACGATGGACACATTGCGATCGATCGGCGTGACGACGTTCATTCCGCTGTCGGTGCCGGACGGGCCGGTGAACGTAAGCGGCCTGGGCGTCGAATCGCTGGCATTTTTCGACGAGTACGCGCGCGCCGGACAGATGAAGGAGGCGCGCGGCGGCGCGCGCCCGAGCGGTCGCCTGGTGCCCGCCGTCGAGTACCTGCGCCAGCAGCGCCTGCGCATGATGATGATGACGAAGCTTGCTGAAGCGACCGCGGGCCTCGACGTCTACATCGTCGCGTCGAACAATATCGGCAGCGGCGGGCGCGGTGATGGTCGTGGACGCGGCGCGGCGACGCCGGGATCCACCGAGCCGCCGCGGCCCCAGACGCCGACGCAGCGTCACTCGAACATGGCAAACCTGGCGTGCTACCCGGCGATCAACGTGCCCAATGGGTTTGCCGAAACGGGATCCCCGACCAACGTCACGTTCTTCGCGCGCCCGTTCGGCGAAGCCGAGCTGATTGCGCTGGCGAAGGCGTACCAAGACGTCGCCGGGTTCCATCTGAAGCGGCCGCCAGCGCTCGAAAAAACGCCAACATCTGCGTTGTAGCCTGAAAACCCTGCACAGTGCTTCGCGCAAACAACTTGTAGCGTGCTGGCAGGAAAAACCTGCAGGGTGCTTCGCGCAAGAAACGTGCAGGGTGCTGGCAGGAAAACGTGCAGAGTGCTACGCGCAAACAACTCGTAGGGTGCGGGGCGGGAAGAGCCTGCGAGGTGCTCGGCGCTGGTCGCGCCGAACTCGTGTTCTTCAGGGTATGAACGTGAACTTGGTTTGCCCGGTGATCGAACTGGCCCAGCCGATCAGCGAGCCGCTCGACGGCCGCGCGCGCGCGCTGACGCGAACGTAGTAGTCGCGCGTCGGATCGAGCTTCGACGTATCGCACAGCGTCAGACGCTTCCACGTCGTCAACCAATCCCGCGCAACGGTTTCGCTGTCAGTCACCGTGGAATCGATGGTGCGCCCATCGACGGTCTTGGTCAACTTGTGCTGGCGCGTCAGGTTGTCGTACTGGTCGCTCGTGCTGACGACCACGGTTGCGATCGTCCGGTCGACCCAGGCCATAACCCGGAGTGCAACGTCAAAGCTGAAGGTGGTACGAAGGCCGCTGCCAATTGACTGCCGGATCGCGTCGTTGTAGGCGTCGGTCAGTTCGAACGACACGAGCACCTTCTGCTCGCTCAAGATCGGCGTGATGCGAACCGCCTCGGCTGCCCGCGTGATGACAGCAGCGGCAAGCATCATGGCCGCGCAACAGATCCACGCTCGTCGATTCATCGAAGCTCTCCGTCCGCCGTTCGAAAGTCCATCCCGCGTGACGCGGATACCAATCCTAGTACAAGTCGGCCTATTCCCCTAGTACAAGTCGGCCTAATACCGAAACGCGATCGCCATGCTGACGCGCCAGAACGACAGACGCCCCTCCCCGCCGATCGTCACTCCGGGAACACCGGTCGAACCCTTCAACGTCCCGATGCGCCGGACGTCCCAGACCAACCCGACACTACTCGTCACAAACCCGATGGCCTGTCTCTTATACACATCTCCGAGCCCACGAGACCGCATTCCGTA